>JBFIDU010000039.1:0-10894 GCA_041603755.1 Methylophilaceae bacterium | reverse complement strand
GGCAGAACTTTATGATGCAATGGCGCGTATCAACACCATTTTAATCGACCTGAATCGTGACCTATGGGCTTATATTTCTGTCGGTTACTTTAAGCAAAAGGTTAAAGCAGGAGAAATTGGCTCATCGACGATGCCACATAAAGTCAATCCAATTGATTTTGAAAACAGTGAAGGTAATTTAGGCATTGCGAATGCAATTCTTCGCCATTTGGCGGAAAAGTTGCCCATATCACGTTGGCAGCGTGACCTCACAGACTCAACCGTTTTACGCAATATGGGAGTTAGTTTTGGCTATTCATTGCTTGGTTATGACTCCTGTTTACGCGGATTAAATAAATTAGAAATTAATGCGCAAAGATTAGCAGAAGATTTAGATAGTAGCTGGGAAGTGTTAGCAGAGCCAATTCAAACAGTTATGCGCCGCTATGGTATAGAGAATCCATATGAGCAACTCAAAGAACTTACAAGAGGTAAAGGCGGCATTAATAAAGCGTCTCTCCATGCATTTATCGAAACACTAACAATCCCAGTTGAGGCCAAACAAAGATTGTTGGAAATGACACCAGCTAACTACACGGGTAAAGCGACTATACTGGTTAATCAGAATATCAATTAATTTTTTGGTACATCATTCACCCATACTGGATGAACCAAGCTTTTTAGTAAAGTCACTATGCTAATGACTTTAGTCACGGGCTTATATGAATTACTTGTTTGCAACAACAGATAGATATCATTATTACAATTGCTTTACTTCATTTCTGTTGAAGAGTGTATGAACAAACAACTCTTGTTGTTTATTGTAATATTGATGGTCAGCCTGACATCATATGCAGAAAATAACCAATATCGAGTAGAAGTTACTGCACCTAAGAATATTGATACACTCTTAGCAAAACATCTGCGGATTATCCAATGGCAAGACCATCCAAGCATGACAAGTGCTGAATGGCAAAGGCTTTACAATGGTACGCCAGAAAATATCAAAGACCTATTGGCAACAGAAGGTTATTTTTCACCAGAAATCAATGCCTCAATTGAGCAGCGAGATGAGATATCAATCGCTAAATTTTCTGTCAACCCTGGCGATCCAGCTGTTATTACTGAAGTCGAAATCAATTTTACAAACGAAATTACGCAGCAGACAGAAACCGAAAGCCCTAGCATAATAAACCTTCGTAAAAATTGGCAATTACAAAAAGGGGCAACATTTACGCAAGATGCATGGTCACAAGCAAAACGCAATCTTCTTGCCAATCTTATTGTGGAACGCTACCCAGCTGCAACAATTGAAAACAGTAAGGCAGAAGTAAATCCAAATACACACTCAGTTGCACTATTCATTAATATTAATAGCGGTCCTGCATATCGATTTGGTAAAACTAGTATTGAGGGTTTGCAACGATACCCTGCTAGCATTATAGAAAACCTCAACCCTATTAAAGAAGGACACTACTACAATCAATCAAATCTACTAAACTTGCAATCAAGTTTATTACAGAGTGGTTACTTTCGTAATGTAGAAGTAACAGCAAACACACGTACTGACAATCCAGCCAATACACCAATAATTGTAAAAGTTGAAGAGAATCAATCAATTACAGTTGGAACTGGTGCTGGCTATAGTACTAATACGGGGGCTCGGACACAATTAACCATTGAAGATCGCAATCTGTTTAATCGCGGTTGGCGGTTTAGTAGTAGCCTTAAGTTAGAACAGAAAGCACAGTCACTTAATGGCTTAATTCGACTACCAGTCAGCGCTAAAGGTTACCGTGATAGCATCAATGCTGGTATCGACAAAACATCGATTGAAGGCCAAGATTTAACTGACATTAAAGCTGGTGTCAACCGAAGTTGGGGTCCAAGAAAACGAGAGCAAACCATCGGTGCAAATTATCTCATTTCTGAGCAATCTCTAGATGGAGCTGAGTCATCTAATATCTCTGTCGCCACGCTGTCTTATGGCATTACATTAAGAAGAGTTGATAATGAGCTTTCTCCAACTCGGGGCTACTTACTGAATACACAATTTTCTGTTGCGCCCCTAGATGCATTATCTGAAGGTGAGTTTCTACAGAGCTACATCAAAGGACAAGGTTATTACCCAATCACCTCCAGAACTCAGCTTATTTTACGCGGCGAATTAGGTATTGTCAGTGGCAAAAATAGTGCGCCTGCTGCATTTCTATTTCGTACTGGTGGCGACCAATCTGTTCGCGGTTATGCCTACCAGAGCTTAGGGGTAACTGAGGGTGATGCTATCGTTGGCGGACGCTATCTAGCAACAGGTAGTGTTGAAGTTATCCAGTGGCTAACTAATCAATGGGGTATCGCTATATTTACTGATTTTGGTAATGCTGCTAACACCATCAAAGAGCTATCTCCAGTTTATGGCTATGGTCTTGGTGCACGCTGGAAAAGTCCAATTGGACCATTGGGTGCCGATATCGCCTATGGTGAGGAAAATGATGACTACCGCCTGCACTTCAGCTTAGGGGTCGCATTTTAATGTTACGCCGCATATTATCATTTATCGCACTTGGTCTCTTTTTGTTGGCATTATCTCCAGCATGGGGTGATTTTTCATTGAGTGGTAGCACTAGCTTGGACACGTTCAGTCACGAGTTGGATGATATTCATATAACGTTAGAGAAACTTAACGCAGATTGGCAGCTCACCCCTAGTGGAAGCAATCGTTTATCCATTCATCATTTACGCGCAACACGAATGGTTATAAAGCTCAAAGACAGTACAAGTGAGACAGACAGCGAGCTGCCCGAGCAGATTAAATTACCATTACCCATACTGGTGCAACAAGCTTCCATCTCTGAAATTGTGATCCTTACAAAAGATGCAGAACACGTGCTAAAAAATGTCAATTTTAACTTTGACGGTAACGACAAATTTTTAACACTCAACTTACAAAGTGCAGAAACCCCATGGGGTGACGCAAAAGCGGCAATCCGCCTAAGCACGATTCGTCCATTTGCTATTAATGGAAGAGTTAATCTGAATAACAGCAAAAAGGAAATACCCTACGATGTTGAAGCGCTGATTTCTGGCAATCTCGATTTGTTGTCGATAGACAGTCAATCTAAACTTGTTATGAATGACAGTCAATTAGCGCTAATCAAACCTGATGAAAATATAGCCAATTCAGCCGCGGATATCACCACCCATTTAGATCTGTACTTATCAGGTGAATACCCAATTAAAATTACCACAAACCTCAATAAAATACGTCCTGAACGCTTAGGGAATTTCCCTACGGCTGAACTCAATTTTGATGTCAATCTACAAGGTAAATTACTTCCGCAACCTGATTTACGGGTAAACTTTGTGAGCCGTGATAGTCAATGGCAAAATCAATCGCTTACCAGTAGTGGTGAGCTTACAATACAGAATACGCATATGCTTGACATCAACCTACAGGCAGCTTTGCTTGATAGCAAGTTCAGCGCTAAAGGCGATTTGAATCAACCTAATAGCAAACTTGAATGGTTGCTTGACATGCCAAATTTAGCTGTCATTGGACCAGATTATGCGGGACAAGCCTTTGCTAATGGATCAATTGAAGGGGCTTTTGAAAACCTAGCATTACGCTTTAATCTGAAAGCAGAAAAACTTAAAATTGCAGCGATCATTACATCTGAGAAGTTAGAAGGTAAAGCCTCTTTAATGGCTGGAGCTGATGGAAAATTTGAAGGCGAATTCAATGCTAGCAATCTACAATATGCATCCTATCCAATTGTAGATAGTATGATTCGCGTTGATGGTACACGAAATGACCATCAGATTAAGATTACAGCATACAACCGAGATTTAAAATTTGAAAGTCACTTGAGTGGTGGCTTAATTACCTCGGACAATTGGCAAGGAGATATTCAAAGCCTCACTTACCAAGGTAAGTCCTCAATTAGCCTACAAGCACCAGCAAAACTCAAATTATCGCCTGAAGAGTTATCATTACAGAATGCAAAGCTAACAATCTTAAGGGGTCAAGTCTTCATTGAAAATTTAGCGCTTGGCGCCAATCACTTTTCAAGTAATGGACAACTAGAAACTTTATCATTATCAGATTTACCTCCTGCTCTCTTAACACTACCGAATCAAATGCAAGGCGACCTGACTGTTTCAGGTCTTTGGGATATTCAAGCAACTGATGCAGTAAACGGTAAACTAAGCCTTTGGCGAGAATCGGGAGATATATCATTAAACACACTCACTAATAAACCTATACCACTGGGTTTAAACGAAGCCAGAATAAATGCAGTATTTGAGCAAAACAAAACCACACTTGATCTAGCAATAACTGGCAATCAGTTGGGCAATCTGGATATGCATTTAAACACCGCACTAGCCAAAACAGAAAAAGGTTATGCGCTTCTGGCTGAGGCACCTTTAAAATTAAATAGCAAAGCACAACTGCATACATTGGCTTGGTTACCACTACCAGCAACATTGTCAGATGCCAACATCGATGGTCAATTATCTTTCAACGTTAACGCTGATGGTACTGTCCAATCTCCTAATTTAAGTGGGGTTGCTACAGGTAAAAACTTGCAACTTTCATTGCTATCAGAAGGTGTCGCACTATCAAAAGGGTCAATAGAAGCACGCTTTGACAAAGACCAACTGCTCATTAAAGAGGCAAAATGGAAAGGCGGTGAAGGCTATTTAACAACTACTGGGTCCATACGCTTAGGACACAATCAAACTGAAATAAGCCTAGACTGGCAAGCTGAAAAATTTACTGCACTTTCTCGAACAGACCGACGTTTAACTTTAACTGGGCTTGGGAATACTCACCTCAAAGACGGCTTACTAACCATTACAGGCAACTTTACTGCTAACAATGGCTTTATTCAACTTGCCGAAGAAGGGACTCCTAAGCTTGGAGAGGATGTCATTATTCTAGGTAAAACTGAATCAATACCTGAAACTGATCTAAAAATACTATTGAAAGGTCTGAGAATTGATTTAGGAAATGACTTTATTGTTCGTGGTCAGGGCATCGATGCGCAATTAACGGGAGCCGTAACACTGACAGGCCTCTCACATTATCACCCACATGCTGAAGGCAGTATTCAAGTAAAGAAAGGCACTTACCTTGCTTATGGTCAAGTGTTGGTTATTGAAGAAGGTAGATTTATTTTTAGCGGTCCTTTAGATAATCCTGGTATTAATATACGCGCGATGCGTAACAGTAAGCCTGTGAATGCTGGCATTAAAATTACTGGTACTGCCTTCGCACCTGTTACCAAACTCATTTCTGAGCCTAATGTTCCTGATAGTGAAAAACTATCATGGCTAGTGCTAGGCCATGGCATGGATCAAACAGCAGGTAATGAGTTTGCTATGCTCTCACTGGCTGCAGGTGCCATTTTGACACAAGGTCAATCCGTGCCATTACAAACACAGCTTGCACGTGCTGCTGGGCTAGATGAATTTAGCTTTTCAGGTGGCAACGCCGAAAGTACTGCACTAACACTGGGCAAACGCCTATCATCCAAACTCTACCTCAGTTATCAAAAAAGCATTAATGGATTACTCGATGTGGCTAGACTAACCTTCAACCTAACGCCACGCTGGTCTATAAGAGCAGAGTCTGGCAACGAAAGTGCTGTAGATGTGTTGTATACTTTTAGCTTCGAATAAAATGACTCTGTCAGAAAAAATGTAGATGAATAAAGATAATCCGAGACTGGCCGTGTTAATAGATGCGGATAACACTTTCAATGTCATCCCAATTATTGATCAATTGTTTGAAGAAATTTCAAAGTTCGGCGATGCCAGCGTGAGAAGGATTTATGGTGACTGGACGCAAACGCAATTAGGTAAGTGGAAAGACATTTTACCCCAACACGCGATTCAGCCGATACAGCAATATGCCAACACTAAAGGCAAGAATGCGACTGATAGTGCACTGATTATTGATGCTATGGATCTACTTTACACAGCGCCTTTAGAAGGCCTTTGTATCGTTTCGAGTGATAGCGATTTCACCAGACTTGCTATCCGATTCCGTGAATCTGGCAAATTGGTATATGGTTTTGGAGAAGAAAAAACACCTGAATCATTAAGAGCGGCATGTAATCAATTTATTTTTATTGAAATTCTTTCGCAAGATAATGTTATTGAGAGTCAAGACAGTAAAACCGAAACCAATGGCGCCAACAAGAAAAAATCCAAACCAAAAGCAAATTCAGCACCAAGCCAACCACTCGCCAGTGAGACTGCCTCTTTTACACCTGGTGTCAAAAAGTCGTCTCAGGAACTGGCAATGGATACTAAGCTAGTCTCGCTTA
This sequence comes from Methylophilaceae bacterium, assembly GCA_041603755.1. GTDB lineage: Bacteria > Pseudomonadota > Gammaproteobacteria > Burkholderiales > Methylophilaceae. Next base: position 4,583 of record JBFIDU010000039.1, on the reverse strand, counting down.
TACGCTCAGCCATTGACTCCCTCTCGGATGAGAATGGTTTTGCGCATACTGGCGAAGTTAAAAAACATATCGTAAAAAATTATTCCGCTTTTGATTCCAGAAATTATGGTTATGCCAAATTTAGTGACTTGATTGAAACGATTGGCTTATTTGAGTTAGATAGCAAAAAACAACATATTAAGGATAAAAGAAAAAAATGAGTGAAATTTTGGTTCTTTATTACTCCCAAGGCGGCTCAGTTCGTGAAATGGCTAAATTGATTGCTAGAGGCATCGATAGTATCAACGGTGTGAAAGCACGCTTACGTACAGTTCCAAAAGTTTCGAGCAATTGCGAAGCAACAGAACCAGATATTCCTGAGGAAGGTGATCCTTATGTCGAACTAACCGATTTAGAAACATGTGATGGTTTAGCATTAGGTAGTCCTACACGCTTTGGCAACATGGCCGCCCCAATGAAATATTTTCTGGATAGCACCTCAAGCTTGTGGCTTAATGGTGCTTTGGTGAATAAACCTGCCTGTGTGTTTACATCCAGCGGTTCCATGCATGGTGGGAACGAAACCACACTACTCTCCATGATGCTACCGTTACTTCATCACGGCATGTTGATACTAGGCATCCCCTATAGCGAGCCAAGTTTGGCCACCACACAATCTGGTGGTACACCCTATGGTGCTAGCCATATTGGCGGCGCAATGAATGATAAACCAATGACAGATGAAGAAAAAAAGCTCTGTATCGCCATGGGTAAACGGCTAGCTGAAACTGCATTAAAATTAAACGCATAACTTAAAATCAATACTGCATAATGAGCCTTAATCTAGAAGCACAACAGTTTTTATTTAGTACACAAAAAGCCATTCTATCAACGCACTCAGCTAAATATGAAGGCTATCCATTTGGTTCAGTGACACCATTCGTTGTTAATCATCAAGGAATGCCAGTAATATTAATCAGCAGTTTAGCCGAACACACAAAAAATATTATCCATAATTCACATGTCTCGCTAATCGTGTTCAATCATGAAGCAGACTTACAAGCAAACGCACGCCTTACCTTGTTAGCACAAGCGGAACAAACAGATAAGCAAAATGATTTACTTCGCGCCCGATATTTACGTTACATGCCGCAAGCTGAAACCTATTTTGACGCGCATGACTTCAGTTTCTATACGCTTTATATCAAACATGCCAGATACATCGCAGGCTTTGGCAAAATGGGTTGGCTGGAAGCCAATGACTTTCAAATCCCTTCTAACCCACTCTTTACAGAAGAAGCTAGCATTCTTGCACATATGAATCAGGATCATATTGAAAACCTAAAAGCTTATTGCCAATACTTTCATCAAGTATCTGCATCTTCAGTCGAAATGATTGGAATCGATAGTCTAGGGTTTGATATTCGCACCACAACTGACCAAGTCTTAAGGTTCCCATTTAATCAACCTATAACAAACGCACAAGAAGCGAGAATGGCACTTGTTGCCATGGCAAAACAATGTCGAACTTAACGTCACGTCTACAACTTGGGGCTTCGCTTAGCTTGATTGCCCTTATTTTTTTGTGTCTTGCATGGGAAATATGGCTTGCGCCACTAGGTGATAAAAATACGTTACTCTTTCTTAAGGTGTTGCCGTTATTAGCCCCGCTCTTTGGCATACTCAATGGCAAACGCTACACCTACCAATGGGCTAGCATGCTGATTTTATTTTATTTTGTTGAAGGCATCGTCAGGGCATGGTCAGATAATGGACTTTCTGCCAAGCTCGCCATGATAGAAATCATGCTCAGCCTTGTTTTTTTTCTTTGTACAATTTTTTATGCACGGCTTACACGTAAGCCGTCCATGTAATTTATAATAACTGCATGCGTATTTTAATTTCAAACGATGACGGCTATTCAGCGACGGGCATCTCAGTACTTGCTGAACACCTTGCAAAAATTGCTAGCATTACCGTCGTTGCGCCTGATCGTAATCGAAGTGGCGCCAGCAACTCACTTACTCTGGATCGGCCGTTATCGGTTAGAAAAGCCAATAATGGCTACTTTTATGTAAACGGAACACCAACAGACTGCGTTCATGTAGCATTAACTGGATTAATGCAGGATGTACCAGACCTTGTTATTTCTGGTATTAATGATGGTGCCAACATGGGAGATGATACGATATACAGTGGCACAGTCGCTGCTGCTATGGAGGGTTACTTACTCAACATTCCATCTATCGCTATCTCGATGTCTCAGCATGATGCTACACACTTTGAAACAGGCGCTTTAATTGCAACAGAGCTTGTCGAACACTATATGCACAATCAATTTGAAGGCCCCATGCTCCTCAATGTCAATGTACCTGATGTCCCATACAGCGAACTTAAAGGTAAAATGATTACCCGTCTGGGCAAACGCCATAAAGCGGAACCAGTAATGAAACTGATGACCCCAAGGGGCGAGCAAGTTTATTGGGTAGGCGCCGCAGGGCAACCCAACGATGGCGGAGAAGGGACAGATTTTCATGCGGTAGCAAATAAGCAAGTGTCTATCACACCCATTCGCGCAGACTTAACTAATCATGATCAAATAGCCGCTTTTAATAGCTGGCTAGACTAAGCAATGGCACTCAGTAATATTAATAAAAAATCAGGCATCGGTATGACATCAACACGGACGCGGGAACGCATGTTATCGCGCCTACGCGAACGTGGTATCAAAGATGAAACGACATTAGCAGCCATCGGTGCTATCCCCAGACATATTTTCGTCGACGAAGCACTCTCTATCCGTGCTTATGAAGATGTCTCGCTACCCATCGGTTTTGGACAAACTATTTCACAACCCTACATTGTTGCGCGCATGACTGAAATCCTGCGTAATGGCAAACAGCTAAACAAAGTACTGGAAGTTGGTACTGGTTGTGGCTACCAAACAGCTGTATTATCAAAAGTCGCTCGCGAAGTGCTATCGCTTGAACGTATTAGACCGCTGGTAATGAAAGCACGTGCCAATCTACGCACACTCAAATGCAGCAATGTTAAATTAGATCATGCAGATGGTAGTGAGGGACTAGAGGCCTTTGCGCCTTTTGATGGCATTATCGTCACAGCAGCTGCAAGCCATATCCCAGAAGGCTTGTTATCTCAATTAGCAGATGGCGGCAGAATGGTCATTCCAATTGGTACAAGCACTCAAACGCTCTACTTGATTGAACGCACAGGCGATGAATTTAAAGAAACGAAATTAGAAATGGTTAAATTTGTGCCATTGTTAGGTGGTTTAGGTTAATGAAACGTTTATTTTTAATCAATCTTATTGTCATCTTTCTTGCCAGCTGTGCTGGAACACCACCTGCCCCTGTCGTCAATCGTTCACCACAAACCAGCACATCTACAGTAGATAACGCAAGCAAGCAAAACAACAATACCAGTAGTGATTGGCGTCCAGATAGCTACGTGGTCAAACGTGGTGATACCTTATATAGCATTGGGCTCAATCATGGTTATGACTACCGAGAAATTGCCGAAGCAAATAATATCGCTGAACCTTATACGATCCGCATTGGCCAGCGACTCAGTTTTGCTGCCTTAAACAATAAAGATAGTAAGGCGGATGAGAAGCCGACTGAATATGAAAATGAAGATGGCGTTATTATTACACCCATTGATGTAGGCGACACTCAAACTACCACTGTCAATACAATGACAAGCTCCGTGGTAACGCCAGTCTTATCAAGCCCTAAGGCTATTCGCGAACCTTATAGCTTAGAAGCATATAATCGTGCTACGCCTGCTGTGCCTGCAGAACCACCCACAGCAGTAACAAAACTGCCCACCACAGCAGAAACACCATCCTCTACAGATATAGCGACGCCTGCGCCAGTCGCTGTTAGTGATACTGGCTGGTCTTGGCCGACGCAAGGTAAAGTCATTGCAGGCTTTAATGAGGCAACGAACAAAGGTGTTGATATTGCTGGCACGAAAGGCCAAGCAATTAACGCATCAGCAGCAGGCAAGGTCATCTATTCGGGATCAGATTTACGTGGTTATGGAAAATTGGTCATCATCAAACATAACCCTACGTTTTTATCTGTCTATGCACACAACAACAAAATATTAGTCAAAGAGGGACAATCCGTGAAAGCAGGACAAAAAATTGCAGAAATGGGTGATACCGATACCAATAGAATCAAGCTTCATTTCGAAATTCGCGAACGTGGTAAGTCAGTTGACCCCACTAAATATTTGCCGCAAAATTAGTTACGAAACAATACTTTCTAAGGAGCTCTGCAATGGATCCCAATAAATACAAAAAAAACGCAGACATCAAGCCTGATACCCTGCTGCAGACCATCATTTCAGTACTATCGATGCTACTCATGCTGATTGGCATTGTCGGCATCGCCACTGATTTTTTCAGAGAAGATAGTTGGATTATTAATCTATTTGCTTTCTTTTTTGAGTCGACCGCTAAAATGCTACTGTTACCAGTGCTTATTTTAGTCCTTTGGATACTTAACCGCTGGATATCATCACCAAGCAAAGATACAAAGAAAAAAAGCGGTAACCTGCCAATGTATATCATGATACTG
>JBFIDU010000038.1:0-10995 GCA_041603755.1 Methylophilaceae bacterium | reverse complement strand
GATACCTTTCGGCAACTGATTCCGATGATGATATTAATTGGATTTTATTCAGGTGTCATTGCTTACCTTGAGATTGAGTATTGGCAACTTTCCGCACAAAGCCATGTTAAAAACATCCCTTTGTTACACACCACAGTCGGTTTTGTACTATCGCTATTATTGGCTTACAGAACCAATACAGCTTATGAGCGCTGGTGGGAGGGCAGAAAATTATGGGGGGCATTAGTTAACAATAGCCGTAACTTAGCGCTAAAAATATCTGCCTACTGTACGGAGGAAAGCGACCGCGAATTTTTCAAAAGAGCTATTCCCACCTATGCGGCGGTTCTGGCAGAACATTTAGGCACTGAAGAAGTGAGCAAGATGTTATTTGAAGGCTTAGATTTAGCCATCGACCACAAAAAACATAGTCCAAACCAAGTGGCAAAATTGTTATTTCAACAGGCCAACGAACTATATACCTCAGGCAAAATTACTGGTGAACAGTTCTATATTATCAATGCCGAGCTTCAATCATTTACCGATATTTGCGGCGCTTGCGAGCGTATTAGAAACACACCGATTCCTTACTCTTACAGTGCATTTATCAAGAAATTCATCTTCTTCTACATCATGACATTGCCGTTTGGCTTTGTATTTAGCCTTGGCTATTACGTCATTCCAATCGTAGTGTTTATCTTCTACGTGTTAGCCAGTTTAGAGCTGATTGCTGAGGAAATCGAAGACCCATTTGGAAACGATGAAAATGACTTACCCACCAAAAAAATGGCCGCCAATATTAAAAAGCATGTAGAGGAATTGATATAAGCTAGAAACTTATTGAGCACTTGACTCAAATATTTCTAATCTGCGTAAGCAGACTGATTTCTACCACCATTTTTAGCACGATAAAGCGCGTCGTCCGCACGTGAGAACAAGTGATCGCTAGTCTCTTGCAAGTCGTATTCAGCAATACCGATGCTCACCGTGATTGGCTCTGTTGCGTCTACTGCCTCCGCAAGTTTTTCCGCTGAAAGTTGTCGGATTTTTTCAGCGATATTAAAAGCAGATATTGCATCACAATTGGCAAAGGCAACAAGAAACTCCTCACCGCCCCAACGGCAAATAGCATCACAAGCACGAACGCTATCACGCAATATGGCTGCCATCGTTTCTAAAACAATATCCCCTTTCAGGTGCCCCAATTCATCGTTCACTTGTTTGAAGTGGTCAATATCGATCAATAAAATACTCAGTGATTCTTCTGAGCGTTCTGCTGATCTAAGCATTTGATTAAACACTGGCTCAAAGCCTTGGCGACTGGCTAAATTCGTTAAATAGTCCCTAGTGAGTAGTTCACGTAGTTCTAGCTGATGACGTTGAATAAGATAATGAATTAACCACCCAATAATAAACGTAACTAGTGCACTTAATAACAAATTAATCCATAAGAATTGCAGCATTGTGCTGTACTCAGTGTGTGCTTCTTCAATGATAATATACCAATCAAGCTCATCAACATAACGGGCGTTAACAAACACTGGATTTTCGCCATTATTATAGGTAAATGTATCCGATGAATTATTAAGTAACTGTTGGCTGATTGCTTGCATGCCTTCCATATCATGTAATGATTTTGCTTTGGCGAAACTTGTACCGTGTAAAGTCACCTCGCCTTTTTTGTTCACAAAATAAACAGTTCTGTTGAACTGTTGTTGGTATTCATCAATACGATTACGAATAATCTCTGAGGCCAGGCCTACGCCAATAACACCCAAAAGTTGATGGTTGTAATCATAAATCTTATGATTAACAAAAAAGTTAGTCCTATTGGGATCTGCCGTGTCAGCATCCATATTGATATCGTAATCAGCTTTGGCATTTATTGCTTTGTAGTACCAAGCATCTTTAGGGTCTTTTGGGCTAATCTTTTTTAGCACACCACTGCTGTGGTAATAACGATGCGTCTTATCCGAAATAAAAAAAGAAGTAATAGTGTGATACTGCTGCTGAATCTCATTCAGATAATTGATGATAGGCTGACTGTTTTTTTCACCACTCAAAATCCAATCACGCACAAAAGTATCTTTAGACATCACAGACGAAATCAGCACAGGACTAATTAAATCACGCTGTACATGTGAATAAATATTATCGCTCGTTAACGGCAGGCTATCAGTGCGAATCCGGTTTTGAATAGACTTGTTCGCCAAGTAATAACTGATTAAGCTGGTGGCGGCAAAACCGATTAGTAATAGCAAACTAATGCCAAACACTAATAGTCGGCTGTAGTTATGCTCTATTTTATTATCTGCTGCCATTGATACTTTCTGTTAATTGACCACTGAATACACACATCCGCAAGTTTACTGTGATCTAAACGCTAATTACATCACAAATTGTAAATTTTCTATAAGGATAGAGCACCTTAAGTTGATTAAGCTTGATAGTGATCAATATATTGCTCACTGGGCTAAATGATTATCTACCTTAAGTTTAAAGCAAAGCAGATTAAAAAAATAAGGCACACTATGTATCAGTGTGCCTTTGTTTGTAGCATCTATTAAATACGCAAATCATCTATTTGCTTTCTAAGTCCATACCACCATCTTCTGGGTCTTCTTCAGTTCTAATGCTTTTATCCATATCAACTGCTTTATCATTTGGATTTTTAACAGATTTCTTTTTAAGATAGTCACCTGTTTTCCTAGAATCAGGTAGATCATTTTTTTGTTCTTGCACAGATTTGCGTGCAGCGTCAGATGTTTTACCATCTTTCATTGTGTCAGCGTGCACATTAAATGCCGCTAAACCAAAAACTAGCATCATACTTGTGATTAATTTCTCCATCATATCAATCTCCTTGTATTATTTATTCACAATAAAATAATTTTTATTGTCTTTACAGATTACCGAATAAGAAGGCTGGAATGAATAGGAATAGGATGAATTGAATGTAGGAATATGACTACAAGGTAGGGTATTTCTAATTTACGAGAAGCAACCACCACTAGATATGAATAATGCCTCTATGGTATTACCTTATACATTGAGCCAAATTTAAGCCTTACTTTTGGTGAACTGCAATCCATTCCCCTTTTGGACTGAACTAATATTAATTTATACCAAAAGTTAAGTTGAATAAAATAAGGCTTGTTGTGCTAGGGAATTCTTTAAATTCAATTTCAGTTGTAATACATCTTTAATTGAAAAAGTAAACTGATTTTTATTTAGGCCATTTCTTGAGTGCGAGGTTGGCTATTTCTATGAGTTCATCTTTTGTAGCACCACTAGTTGCTTGTATTGACATACCCTGATGCAGGGTAGCTAAAAACTTGGCTAGAGATTTGGGGTTTGTATTACTAGGTAAATCGCCTTCTTTTATAGCTCTACCAAAACGTTCTGCTAGCAAATTCTCATATGAATTTCTATGTTGAATCAATATCTCTTTTACTAAACTCGAGTTCTCACTACTGGACAATGCTGCTTGAACAATCATGCAGCCTTTGGGGTGTTTTGTATCAGTAAGAAAATCTGCTGCTTTAAGTAAAAATGTCTCGGCTACTTTATAAGCTGTCGGTTCATTAATAACACCTTTCACAAAGGAAGCAGGGCCAGCTGTGTATTTTGATAACGATTTTTTGAACAACTCTTCCTTATTTCCAAAAGCAGTATATAAACTAGGTTTAGTTATACCTAGCGTTTCTGTTAATTCAGCTATGGAAGTTCCTTCATAACCTCTCTCCCAAAAAATATCTAAAACCTTATCAAGCGCCTCATCCATATCAAAAATTCTTGGGCGCCCACGCATTTTTTTAATATTTGTATTCATTTTCACGCTCTTAAAATAATTAATATACCGATTGTTACAAAAATATATTGACAAGGCAAGTTTTTCTGATTTATATTTATGTACCGTTCGGTATTTAAATGTAATTTATTAAACTTTTTAAGAATTGAGGTGATTATGAGTTCAGTAGTAAAACAAGGAAAAGCATTAATAACTGGTGCATCAACTGGTATGGGTGCAGTCTATGCAGATCGGCTTGCTAAACGAGGATATGATCTTATTCTGGTTGCTCGTGATGAGGCTAAGCTAAATTTAGTATCCAATAAAATAAAATTAGATCATGGTGTTGAAGTGGCAGTGGTGGCAGCTGATCTGACAAACAAAACAGAACTAGCAGGTATTGAAAGCCTGCTTCGATCCGACAATAGCATTACATTGCTCGTTAATAACGCAGGGCTAGGTGCTGTGACCAAACTTGAAGAATCAAATATTGATGATATTGAAACAATGATTTCATTAAATGTTATTGCGCTGACAAGACTATCGGCAGCAATCGTTCCAGGGTTAATTGCAAAGGGTCAAGGTGCAATCATCAATATTGCGTCAATTGTCGCACTAGCTCCAGAACTTTTAAATGGCGCATACAGTGGATCAAAAGCATATGTTGTAAATTTCACGCAGTCAATGCATCATGAACTTGCTGAAAAAGGCATTAAAGTACAAGCCGTTTTACCTGGTGCTATAGACACACCGTTCTGGGACAAAGGTGGGTTACCCGTTAGCAACCTTCCTGCACAAATAGTGATGCAACCAGAAACATTAGTTGATTCTGCGCTATCCGGATTTGATTTGGGTGAAGTGATTACCATCCCTTCATTACCAAATATCGAAGATTGGGATAACTTTGAGAGTGCACGCAAAGCATTAGGACCAAATTTATCGCACACTACACCTGCTGGTCGTTATCTGAGTTAATTGTAGTTCTAAGTTTATTGGGGGATAGACAAAAGACTACCCCCAATAAACCATATATATGATTTCTCTTTGAAATCAGAGTATTTTGACGGCAATCTTACCAAAATGTAGCAATCATTTTTATACTCAAAACCAGACAGGTAATTGAAAATATTTTTTCAAATTTGCATCCAGCATATTATGGGAACATTTAACACCGTAAGGCGCTGAGATAACACTAACAATTGATATGATTATGAATGCTGGTAAATAAACAAATCCTAAAGTGTATGATTCATCCAATGTTGTTGCCCAACCATTTATCATATAACCAATAGAACCAGTTATCGAAATCGGAAATCCTATAGCTGCAGAAGTTCCAATCACTGCCTTAATGTCTACCTTCTTATAACCTAGATATACCACAGTCATAAAACCACCTCCCACCGCTGCTAATGCAGAGACAAATCCAATTCCTACACCAGCTAAAATTAACCCAAACACTGTTTTAGGCTTGTTGCTTGGTTTTGGCTGCCAATTAAGAAATGTCTGTAAAGCTACAAGCGCCATAAACAACGCAAAGAATATAGCAATGAATATTGAATTAACATAGCTTGCTAATCTAGTAGCGAGGAGCGTACCCAATATAATTCCTGGCGCCATCCCTCTAACGATTTCCCAAATAACAGCACCTTTAGATGCATGCGAACGCATACTGGATGCAGAAGAAAACATCATGCAGGCTAATGAAGTAGCTAGAGCTAAATGTACAACATTATCTATGCCTATTCCTTGATAAATAAAGATTGATGTCAGAAGAGGAACGAGTAATCCTCCTCCTCCAACTCCGAGCAAGCCAGACATAAAGCCAACAAAAGCACCCAAAGCAATATATAACATTAGCCATTCAAAATTTATCATATAGACTCCTAGAACTAATTAACAATCAGAAATATGCAGCAACCTGAATCACAAAAATATTGTAATAATTGATGCATTGAGAGTAGGATAAAAGTTCAAGTTAACTTGAGGTCAAGCTTTAATTTATACAGGTGAAATAATGGACATTGGTGAAGTTAGAAAAGTAACAGGTTTGCCTGCATCAACAATAAGATATTACGAAGAAATGGGATTAATCAAATCTTATGGAAGAAATGGTTTACGTCGCTTATTCAGCGCTAATGTTGTCGATCAATTGGCATTAATATCTCTAGGGAGAAATGCCGGATTTTCGTTAAAGGAAATACAAGATTTATTTACAACTAATGGTCCAGTTATTAACAGGATGCTACTTACAAAAAAAGCTGATGAGTTAGATAGAAAAATTAGAGAGTTAATATCTATGCGAGATGGGCTCAGACATGCCGCTGTTTGCAAAGCACCTAATCATTTTGAATGCCCTAAGTTTTTACGTCTGCTTAGCATTGCTGGTAAAAATCGACTTAGAACGCCAAACAAGTTGAAGGAAAAGCAGAAGAATACTCAATAATTCTGAGAAAAAACTAAATTCAATTATTTATCACAGCAACTTTCTCTTCGAGAAATTCTCTGAGTATACGTACCGTTGTCGTTATAAAGCGGCGATCCGCACATACCAAATATAAAGGAAATTGTTCTCCAATCCAATCTGTACAAACAATTTCAAGGCTGCCTGCTCTAATATCCTTAGCCACGTCCAGATAAGACCTATATATGATGCCATAACCAGCAGTTGCCCAACGACGTACGGCATCTGAATCGTCCGAAAAACGATCACCTTGTACATTCACGTAAACCTCTTCTCCGTTTTTCCAAAAACGCCATGTATTGTAAATTGTCTCGTTGATCATCAAACACAGGCAGTTGTGTGTCATCAAATCATGTGGTGTTTTAGGATTGCCATACTTTTTGATATATGCAGGCGCAGCACATAAAACGCGTCGATTATCTGGTACAAGTGGAAAGGCTATTAAACCAGAACTCGGTGGGACACCGTAACGCAGAGCAATATCAACTGGCTGCCGGTAAACATCAGCTACACGATCTGTAATTTGAACCCGTAGATGTACATCTGGATATTTATTCTGGAATTCGTTTAGCCATGGTAAAACCACATTACGGCCAAGATCAGAGGGCATGGAAATTTGTAGATTCCCATTCACTAACGCTTTGCCCGTGTTAACTAAATTTTCTGCTTCTCTCAGGCCTTCTACAAGCGGCTTGCATCGATGTAAAAACATTTCACCTTCTATAGTGAGCCGCATGCTTCGTGTAGTTCGCATTAAAAGCGCTACATTCAAGTTGTTTTCTAATCGCTTCAGTGCTGCACTGACCACTGCCGGTGATAAATCAAGAACTCTTGCTGCAGCCGACAAGCCACCACACTCAGCTGTTTTTACAAAAATTTCTAAATCTTGGATGTTATTTATTTTCAAATTAATATTGAATATGTAACAATATTTACATAGTTTATCAAAATTAAATATTAATTCATAATGGCTTCACTTTAATTAATATGGAGTCAAATATGAAAGCAGTTGCTTATCAAGATGCTTTACCAATCCAGCATCCAAAATCACTACAAGATATTGAATTACCTGCCCCCGTAGCGACAGGGCGTGATCTATTGGTGTCTGTAAAAGCTATTTCCGTAAACCCCGTTGACACAAAAGTCCGCATGAGCACTAAACCCACAAATGGCGATTGGAAAGTATTAGGATGGGATGCGGCAGGGGTAGTCCACTCTGTCGGTGCTAATGTTACAGCCTTCAAACCAGGTGATTGTGTTTGGTATGCAGGTTCAATTACGCGTCCAGGCAGCTATAGTGAACTGCAACTTGTCGACGAAAGAATAGTTGGGAAAATGCCTACATCTCTTGATTTTGCAACCGCCGCCGCTTTACCACTCACAACATTAACCGCTTGGGAAATGTTGTTTGATCGATTAAATATACCTACTAACAATAAAAGTCTAGGAAAATCTATATTAATCATCGGCGCGGCAGGTGGCGTTGGCTCTATCATGGTGCAACTAGCAAGCCGATTATCGAATTTGATAGTGATTGCTACAGCTTCCCGCCCTGAGAGCCAAAGCTGGGTTAAAAAGTTGGGAGCACACCATGTAATTGATCACAACAAAGGAATCGTAGATGAGTTAGCGAGAGTTGGTATTCCTAATCCTGAGTATATTGTTAGCCTTACTCAGACTAACCAACATTTTGCTCAAATTGCTGAAGCAATCGCTCCGCAAGGTAAGTTTGGATTAATTGATGATCCTGAGCCATTTGATGTTCGTTTGCTAAAACGAAAAAGTGTTTCACTCCACTGGGAACTAATGTTCACACGTTCGCTGTTCAATACTTCAGACTTAATAAGGCAGCATAAAATATTGACTGAAGTGGCAGACCTGGTAAATACAGGCATAATTCAAACTACTGTTGGTGAGCATTTCGGCACTATCAATGCTGTTAATCTAAAGCGCGCTCATGCCTTAATTGAATCAGGAAAATCAAGAGGAAAAATTGTATTAGAAGGTTTCTAGATTTAAGCTTCCATACTTAAGGGAAAATCATGAAAATGTATAAATCATTAATATTAAAAACCATGAGTGCTCAACTAGCAATGACGTTAAACTTAAATGCAACATCTAGGGCATATGCGCAAATCACGCCAAGCGAATTTGAGATTAACTTGTCATCTCAAGACACCTATCTGTTCTTTATTTTAGAATTCTAGTTTTTTAACCCATTCACTAGGGGCGTAACCAACTCTTCTGGCAAATACTCTGGCTAATGCTGCTTGGCTCTGGTATCCAACAGCTGCAGCTACACTTTTGATGGGCCGTCCTTGCTTGAGTAAGTTTTGCGCGACGGACATACGCCAATCGGTTAAGTAATCCAAGGGAGTAATACCCACAGCCTGTTTAAAATTCACTGCAAAGCGTGCGCGTGACATACCCGAAACATCAGCCAACTCATCTAAAGTCCATGGGTGACTAGGTCGTTCATGCATTGCAGTTACAGCATGTTTAAGGCGAGAGTCGGCCAGTGCTGCAAAGATGCCACTTTGAAGTTCACCGATTTCAATCACATGACGGAGTACTTGTATTAAAAAATACTCAATAAGCCGATCAAGAGCAGCTTGACGACCAATTGTCTCAGCAAAAGCTTCTTTGAAAAGTAAATCGAGTGTAGGGCCTAGCGGACTTGTGTCATCAATAGGCAAAACGATCACCTCTGGTAGAGATAGGGCCAATGGACTTCCTACTTTTGCACCCAAATCTACATAGGCACATAGAAGTTCGTTCACACTGCCTTCTAAAGGCAATAACTCATGCAAACATGATCGAGGGAAGAAAATAACACTTGGCTTATCAATAATTTGGGGTGTTCTATTCCCGACAGTTATTGAAACTTGTCCAGATCGGAGAATATGAATATGGCCTGCAACCTTATCAAAAGTTACTAACTGGCATAATTCACCACTAAAAAAAGATTCTGCAGATAGCGATATTTGGCTTAATAATGGGGCAAGTTGATCCATTTCGATACTCTAGGTTAAACAGACGATACCATTGGTATTGAATAATACCTCATTATATCTCCAACGCACAAAGCGTTTTAAATAAACAACATAGGAGATAATCATGACACGTATCAAAACAATCAAACGAAATGAAGCTGACGCAGAGTTAGCTACTGTATTGGATGCTGTAAAAGCAAAAATAGGTGTAGTACCAAACCTATTCAGTACCTTTGCTAATTCACCGGCTGTATTAAATGGCTACTTAGCATTCTCTGAATCTTTAACGCATGGTCGTTTAACAGCTGCACAACGTGAAACACTTGCACTGGCAATCGGACAAGCTAATAGTTGCCAATATTGCTTATCTGCGCATACTTTACTAGGAAAAGGAGCTGGTTTAGATGCAGCTGCTATCCTTGACGCACGCCAAGGAATTGCTGCTGATCCAATTACTGATGCCTTAGCTAAATTGGCAGTAAAGATTGTAAAGCAACGAGGAGTGTTGTCAGACTCAGACATTAATCAAGCTCGCGAAGTTGGAGTGGATGATGAATTAATTGTTGAAGTGATCGCAAACGTTGCCTTGAACACTTTAACGAATTATACAAACCATATTGCCGCAACTGAAATTGACTTCCCAGTTGTGCAACTTTAACAATTTAAATGGCCGGCTACGCTGGCCATTTATGTAACAGGAATTAAAATGAAATCTTTGCCTATCGAAATAATCAACTCTAGTAACATTATTTTGGCAGCCCGATTGGACATGCCTGATGATGAATATAAGGCTACAGCCCTCTTCGCTCATTGCTTTACTTGTGGGAAAGACATTCTTGCAGCCAGCAGAATTTCAAGACAACTGGTAAGGCAAGGCTATGCAGTTCTTCGATTCGATTTTTCAGGGATAGGTGAAAGTAGGGGTGAATTTGCGAATACAAACTTTTCTTCGAATGTACAAGATTTAATAGATGCAGCTGGCTGGTTGCGTTCAAACTATCGAGCACCAGAACTGATGATTGGACATAGCTTGGGTGGTACTGCAATTCTAGCAGCTTCTTCTGCTATCCCAGAAGCTAAGGGTTATGTAACTATCGGATCACCAAGCGAACCGAATTTGATTATGAAATTAATCGGAGAACCAAGCTTGAGAATGATTAAAAATGAAGGTTATGCAGACGTAAATCTTGAAGGTAGGACTTTTAGGATTAAAGAGCAATTTTTAGAAGACATTGCAGATAATGTAGTAACCAAGTCTATTCGAAAGTTAAATAAACCATTACTAATATTACACGCACCTGGAGATAAAACAGTGCCGATTGAGCACGCCGCAATGATATTCCATGCAGCTGCTCATCCTAAAAGTTTTATTTCATTAGACAATGCGGATCATTTAGTTACAGATAAAAAAGATGCAGAATTTATTGTGGATATCATAAGTGCGTGGAGTAAACACTATATTGATAATTTTCGAACTTAAAAATTTAACACCATTTTATGGAAGGCAAGATTTATCGTTAGCTAAGTTGGGGCGCGATTATAATTTGCCATCCATAATGATGGATTTGATGTCACTTGCTGAATCTTTGGAAAAGACCAGATCACTCATACCTTCGTCCCTTTTCGACTGACTTTTCTAGCTATTCGGCTTTTTTCAAATCCATTAGACCGTGTAGGGTAATGAAGTGTGTCTGTACCGATTTAGAACTCTAAATCCATACCACCATCTTCTGACGCTTCATACGGTTTTTTGATTCCAACCAGATCAAATG
>JBFIDU010000037.1:0-11260 GCA_041603755.1 Methylophilaceae bacterium | reverse complement strand
GAATCGAATTTAGACGTTAAAACGGAAATGAACTACATCCCCATCCTGCATAATATATTCCTTACCTTCAAGGCGCATTTTCCCAGCTTCTTGCGCGCCTTTTTCACCTTTGTGTTTGATATATTCATCATAGGCGATAATCTCTGCACGAATAAATCCGCGTTCAAAGTCAGTATGAATAACACCCGCAGCTTGGGGCGCAGTGTCACCCTTTTTAATGGTCCATGCTCGCACCTCATGCACACCCGCGGTGAAGTAGGTTTGTAAGCCTAATAAGTCATAGGCTGCACGAATCACGCGGTTTAGGCCAGGTTCTTCTTGACCAAGCTCCTCTAAGAATACTGCTTTATCTTCGTCATCTAGTTCAGATATTTCTGCTTCAATTTTTGCACAAATACAGACGACTGGTGCATTTTCTTTTTCACCCAGTGCTATGACTTTATCTAGATGAGGGTTGTTTTGGAAGCCTGCCTCATCAACGTTGGCAATATAAAGCACTGGTTTTACGGTAATTAGGCAAAGCGGTTTGATTCGTTTGAGTTGCTCTGCATCTAAACCCATCGTCCGCACAGGTGCACCTTCATTTAAATGTAGCTTGATCTGCTCACAAAGGGCGATAAGTGCTAACGCTTCTTTGTCGCCAGATTTTGCTTTTTTTTGCTCACGTTGTAACGTTTTTTCTACAGTTTCTAAATCTGCTAAAGCAAGCTCTGTATTGATCACTTCGATGTCAGACAGTGGGTCTACTTTACCTGCTACATGCACGACGTTACTATCGTCAAAGCAACGGACAACATGAGCGATGGCATCAGTCTCGCGAATGTTTGCCAAAAATTTATTACCTAAGCCTTCACCTTTTGATGCGCCTTCCACAATACCTGCAATATCGACCATTTCTACCGTCGCTGGTAATGTACGTTCAGGTTTGACAATGTCAACAATCGGTTGAAGACGTGGGTCAGGTACTTCGACGATGCCTACGTTGGGCTCTATCGTACAAAAAGGATAGTTTTCTGCTGCAATACCCGCTTTAGTAATGGCATTAAATAAGGTTGATTTACCTACGTTTGGTAATCCTACAATTCCGCACTGCATATGATGTGTTGCCTTTGTTTGTTCGCGACGTGATGAGCGATTGATAATAAAGGCGCTATTTTAACCTTTAATTGCTTGCGCAAAAAGAAACGGCATTAAATAAAGCATAATCTATCCCCTGTTTGGTAAATTGAAAAATCCGCTTTTCAGTATATGATGTAGTTAACCCTATCTACTTTTTTATATGAAAAGAACAACAAGAGCGGCAGGATGGCATGTGCGGAATTGGTACGAGTTGCTACCATGGCTTGTGCTGGCCTTCTCACTTCCAGTTGCTTACTTTGTGTGGAGCGCAGAGCGTACGGCAGAGACTAATGTTCACCAGAACAAATTCGTCTATGAATTAAATGAAGTTTCAAATCAATTTTTTAATCAACTTAACCAATACGAACAATCCTTATACGCAATCAAGGGCTTTTTTGACTCTTCAACATATGTCAGTGAGGCTGAATTTGATGCCTTTGTATCTGAAATATTGCATTCAAAATTTTCAAATGGGTTAAACAAAATTGGCTTTGTAAAATTCGTTAATCCGTTAGAACCAGATACGTTTAATCGTGCTGATAGCAAGTACCGATGGGAAATAGCGCAATTAGATAAACAATCTAATCATGCACCTGTTTTGTATATCGTCGAGCAAGGTAATGAGCAGCAAAGTAAGAGTATAGACGACGCTTTTGAGAATCAAATAGTTAGGCGAGGATTAGAGTTTGCCGCGGCACATAATCAAGTGGTGTTATTGCATGACGTTAACTGGCCGGCTTCGTCTGCCGATTGTGAATGTCTAACGATGGTGATGCCATTATTCAACCCGCCGATAGGTAATGGTAATAAGCGAGGTAAAACTCACACTAGAGTAGTTGATGGCTGGGTATTTCTACAAATAAATTTAAAAACTGTTTTTGAGAGTGTGCTAAAAAATAATAATACACAAGCGATTAGATTTTCGCTTTACAAAGGTGCCGCTGAAACAACAGAAAGTTTGCTTTATGAAAGCTCATCAGATGTCAGAGAAAATCAAGGCATCTTGCCCAGATTCTTTGCCAAACAGCAGGTAGAATTTCTTGAGCAAAAATGGACGATGCTTGCACGCTCACTACCTGCATTTGAGAAAAAATTAAATTATAAGCAATCAACTATTCTTGGCATATCTGGATTGTTGCTGGCAATCGCATTAACGACTGTGATGTATTTAGCGATTGCCAGAATAAGTGCTTTAGATTCATTGAGGCATGTTAATAAGCGGCTGAAATTTAGTGATGATCGCTGGCGATTTGCGCTAGAAGGTTCAGGCGATGGGATATGGGATTGGGACATAGAAAGTGACTATGTTGTTTACTCAAAATACTGGAAGCAAATGCTTGGCTATGAAGAGGATGAAATTGGTTCAACCTTAGACGAATGGCAAAGCAGGATACATCCCGAAGATTATGCAAGTGTCATGGAGAAATTGAATGCGTCGTTGAAAGGAGAGCATCGAAATTACTCGCTGGAGTGCCGCTTTCAATGTAAAGACAGTTCATGGAAGTGGGTACTTTCTCGCGGTATGGTAGTCAATCGAAACGAGCAAGGCGAACCCTTACGGATGGTCGGGACAAATACAGACATCTCACAACTAAAACAATCAGAAGAAATGGTTTGGCAACATGCAAATTTCGACGCGTTGACTGGTTTGCCAAACAGAAGAATGCTGCACGCAAGGCTTGAACAAGAGCTCAACAAATCGAATCGAACACGTAAGAAACTAGCGCTGATGTTTCTTGATTTAGATGATTTTAAAGGGGTAAATGATACCTTGGGCCATGATTATGGTGATACTTTGCTAAAGTTGGCTGCAGAAAGATTAGTAAACCTTGTTTATAGCCAGGATGTCGTTGCAAGGTTCGGCGGCGATGAGTTTGTTATCTTGATTTCTGAATTAGAAAAAGAAAAAATTAACGATCTGGATTTGATTGCACGTAAAGTGCTTGCTTCTTTATCGCAACCATTTGTGTTGGGTAATCAAAAGATTTTTGTTTCTGCAAGTATTGGTATTACCATTTTCCCAGATGACTCTGAGTCAATTGATGAGTTGTTAAAATGCGTAGACCAAGCAATGTATGCATCTAAGAACAGGGGTGGTAATTGTTTCACCTATTTCACTTCTGCGATGCAGGAAGAGGCTATTTACCGTTTACATTTATCCAATGACTTAAGAGAAGCGCTTAATAAAAATCAACTGTACATAGAATATCAACCAATAGTTGAATTGGAAACACAGCAAATCTACAAATGTGAAGCTTTGTTAAGATGGGAACATCCAGAACGCGGAATAGTAAGTCCAGCTGAATTTATTCCCATTGCGGAAAACACGAGGTTGATTAACGATATTGGCGGTTGGGTATTTAAAGAAGCGATTAAACAATGTATTACATGGCGAAAAACAATACATAAAGATTTTCAGGTTGCTATCAATAAATCACCAGTTCAATTTAGAAATAATGACGCTATAAATACAGACTGGCTGCGAATACTTGGAGATAACAAAGCATTAAATAATGCTGTCGTCGTTGAGATTACTGAAGGTTTGTTGTTGGATGCTTCGACTGAAGTAGAAGAACGTTTGAATGAGTATCGTGACAATGGGGTGCAAGTCGCTTTAGATGATTTTGGAACGGGTTATTCTTCATTGGCTTATCTGCGTAAGTTCGATATAGATTATCTCAAAATTGATCAGTCATTCGTAGCAAGTCTGGAGTCCAGTAATGAAGATAGGGTTCTTTGCAGAGCTATCGTAGCAATGGCACATAATTTAGATATGAAAGTAATTGCAGAGGGCATTGAGAATAAACAACAATGCGATATTTTGAAGTCAATTGGTTGCGATTTTGGGCAGGGCTTTTATTTTTCAAAATCGCTATTGCCCGAGCAGTTTGAAGCTTATGTTAAAGAATTTAAATAGACTGTTTGGCTGGTTATAGATTGTTTTGAGTGTGCAGTTTTAGCATGGCTTGTTCAACATCACCTTTTAATAACAAATCCAACACTTTGCTACTATTGTCGATGCCTTGGTCAATAGCAGATTGCTCATCTTTGGTTGGTGGCTTTAGTACATAATTCACAACTTCATTTTTATTGCCAGGATGTCCTATACCCAAACGTAAGCGCCAATAGTTTGGTGTGCCCAGAGCGGCATGAATATCACGCAAACCATTGTGACCACCATGTCCCCCACCAAATTTTAATTTGGCTTGCCCGGGGCTGAGGTCAAGTTCATCGTGGATCACAAGAATTTCCTCAGGACTGATTTTGAAATAATTTGCTATAGCAGCAACAGATTTACCACTGGCATTCATGTACGTATTTGGTTTTAATAACCAGGCATTTTGGTTGAGCTTGCCAACAGTGCCATACATTCTGGCGTCTAAGCTGATTGGCGTGCTTGTTTGTTTCGCAATTAAATCTATCCACCAGAAACCAGCATTATGTCTTGTATCAGCATATTTTTCGCCAGGATTGCCTAGCCCTACAAATAATTTTAAGTTGGCTGCCATGCTATTTTTGTCTCTATAAATAAAAAACGCGCGTTCTATTTCTAGAACACGCGTTATTTTACAGCTTAATGCTTACTCAGCATCACCTTCTGCTGCTTCGTCTGCCGCATTATCATCTGCTGCTGCAGTTGGGGCATCAGTTGTTGCTTCTGCAGAAGCACCACGTGGTTTGTTGATTGAACTTACTGCAGGATCAGTACCATGCGCTAATTGAACAAATTCAACACCTTCTGGCAATTCGATTTCAGATAAGTGGATAGATTCACCAATTTCAAGTGAACCTAGATCAACAGTAATGAATTCTGGCAAGTTTTTAGCTAAACAGCTTACTTCAGCTTCATTCAAAATATGACCAACAATACCACCACCTAATTTTACACCTGGACATGTTTCACCATTGATAAAGTGGAATGGTACTTTTACGTGAATTTTTTCAGTAGCAGACACACGTTGAAAATCAACGTGTTGAATTGTGTTACGTACTGGATGAAGTTGGTAGTCACGCAATAATACGTCTTCTTTTTTGCCTTCAATTTCAAGACTTAAGATAGACGCATGAAATGCTTCATGACGAAACTCCATGAACAGATCTTTATGGTCAAATTCAAGTGTGATTGCTGGGTCATTGCCACCATATACCACACCTGGTACACGGCCTGCACGACGTAGGCGGCGGCTCGCACTCGTACCTTTTACGTCACGTTTGACGGCTTTAATGTTAATACTCATTTTACTACTCCTAATTGGTACTACATAAAAATCTGTTATCCGCGACCAGATAACAGGGAACTAAATCAATCCATAAACAAAGAAGATACAGAGTCTTCTTTACTAATTCTACGTATGGTCTCGGCCAGCAACACTGCGGCACTGAGTTGACGAATTTTCTTACAACTTTTTGATGCTTCACTCAGTGGTATCGTATTGGTAACCACCAATTCATCTAAAGCAGAATTATTGACCCGCTGCGCTGCTATGCCTGATAAAACAGGGTGTGTCGCATAAGCGACCACTTTTGTAGCGCCTTGTTCTTTTAAGGCTGATGCGGCTTCACATAAGGTATTCGCCGTATCTACCATGTCATCCATAATGACACAGGTACGGCCAGCTACTTCACCAATAATGTTCATTACTTTGGCTTCATTTGGTTTTGGACGACGTTTGTCAATAATTGCCAAATCAGAGCCTAGTTGCTTTGCAGCTGCACGCGCTCTAACGACGCCGCCAATATCAGGTGACACCACAACCAAGTTTTCGTATTGTTGCTTTTTCAGGTCGTCAAGTAAAATTGATGTGGCGTAAATGTTGTCAACCGGAATATCAAAAAAGCCCTGAATTTGGTCTGAATGCAAGTCCATCGTTAATAGACGATTGACACCCACGCTAGTCAACATATTTGCAACTACTTTAGCCGTAATTGCTACACGCGCAGAGCGAGGACGGCGGTCTTGCCTTGAGTAACCTAAATAAGGGATTGCTGCTGTAATGCGTCCTGCCGATGAACGACGTAATGCATCAATCATTACCATGACTTCCATTAAGTTGTCATTATTCGGATGGCAGGTGGATTGCAGTACAAATACGTCACGACCACGTACATTTTCAAGGATTTCCAGCATGATTTCACCATCTGAAAAACGACCTACATCTGCACGACCCAATGGGATACCAAGGTTGCTAGCAACTTCTTGTGCTAATACTGGGTTGGCATTGCCTGTGAACACCATCATGTTGCTAGTCGTTGACACATGTATCCTTACAAAATTGAAAAGCGTGTAAATCTCATTAATCTACACGCTTTTGGCTTTTAAATCATGGCTGAGGAGGAAGGATTCGAACCTTCGCATGCTGGAATCAAAATCCAGTGCCTTAACCAGCTTGGCGACTCCCCAATAAGCTTTATTTTGCTAAATCATACAAAGGATGTTTGCTTAAACTCTTTGCAATAAAACCGTCAATGTTGATAGGTTTCTGCGAGAGTATTGCTTCTGCCTTTTTGTATGAATCAACTGCTACAAAAACAGATGCCCCAGAACCGCTCATTCTTGCTTCACCGTACTGGCTTAACCATTTCAGGCTATTGGCAACTGCTGTAAATTCTTCACATACAACTTTTTCAAGGTCATTTCTAAATAACTTAGCATTTCGACCGTCTGAAAAGTCCGCTATTTTCAATGGTTTCGTGTCTTTTGTCAATCTGGAATTAGCAAATATTTTTGCTGTTGAGACATTTATTTGCGGTGTAAGCACAACATAGTATTGTGTTGGCAAAGATAAAGGACTCAGTATCTCACCAATTCCTTCGGCCCATGCATTTTGACCATAAATAAAAAAAGGAACATCAGCACCTAGTTTTACACCTATTTCCATTAAACTTTTACGAGTTAAGTTAAGCGACCATAGTTGATTAAGAGCAAGCAATATCGTTGCAGCGTCAGAGCTGCCGCCGCCTAAACCTGCTCCCATTGGAATTTGTTTTTTAATTTCAATTTCGACACCTTGAGTTGAGCCAGTTGCCTGTTGTAAAGCCAATGCTGCGCGTACAGTTAAATCTTGTTGCTCAGGAACGCCTTTTACATCGGTGAGTCTTTTTACCTTACTATTAGATGTTGGCAGTAGAGAAATGGTGTCATAAAAATCCAATAGTTGAAACGCACTTTGAAGTGTGTGATAGCCATTCGCCAGTTGGCCAGTAATATGTAAAAAGAGATTAATTTTGGCAGGCGCTAAAAAAGATTGCATAACCAGAATGTTACAATAAATTGGTGATTTTGAACTGAATTAACGAATGGAAGTGAATAATTACTTAATAATGAAATGCGTTTTTGTAAGTAAGTTATATTTAATTGTGTCAGATTAATCTGACGGTAAGATCAGATGTTTCCCTATATGTTATTTAAACAAAAATAATAATAATACTATCCATGTATGATGATGAAGTGAGGGAATGCAGTCAATTAAACTCAGTATTCGCTTTACATCAATTCGGTAGAAATTTAATACTTACTCAAAGGAATTTTTTTGGATCAAAAAATAAATAAAGCTTCAATTGCAGTTGTCGTACTTGCCATGCACCGCTATAAAAAGTTGGTAAATACCATAGGGCATCTACGGAGTCAGACAAGAGCTTTAGACGAAATTATTGTTGTTTTCCAAGGTGATGATAAAAAAATTAGGAATTGGTTAGAAGCTCAAGACGATTTAACGCTTAAAATACAAGATAATATCGGTAGCGCTGGTGGCTTCTCGACTGGCATGCAGACAGCTATTGCAAATGGGCATGATTGGATTTGGGTAACAGATGACGATGCTTTCCCAGAGCATGATACATTGCAAAAACTTGTTTCAACAAAGTATTTTGATGATGAGACAACTGGTTTATTGAGTTGTGTTATCGTAGACGCTGATAAAGCGGTCTATATGTCGCCAGTACCAGATGATGCGAATAAATGGTATGGCACGGTCTTGGATGAAAAGTGTCTGCCAATTTTATCCTCAGCTTGGCCAGGTTGTTTGGTTTCTGCAAAAGCCATTCAAGCTTATGGCTTGCCAATAGAAGAATACTTTTTTTATGATGAGGATATCGAGTTTACATCGCGTATAGCACGTAATATATCTTCCTATTGTGTCATTGATGCAGTAATGCATCATCATCAAGAGCCTACTAGTAACTTATGGCAATCCCCAGAACGTTATAAACATTTTGTAAGAAATAAGTTTGCAACAATCCGGTTGTCAGATGAGTCAATTGCAAAAAAGATTGCAAGACAATTTTTCTGGATATTTAAATTGATGCTGAGTGTATTAACTGGAAAAAGGCCGATTGGGGTGTTGGTGCCTATGATTCATGGTTTTTTATTCTTTTGGCCAAAAATACGCTACCCAGAAGCAGCTCATCTCAGAAAGTAAATTGACGCAAACGGTTTAACTGTTACCTTATTTCATCCCATTCATCAATAATTAACTTAATGGTGATGATATCATTGTTCAATATTACTTTTCTGGGCAATGAATATATATCTTGATTTGAATAGCCGTTATATTCAATGTTCCAGCCATCTTGCACTAAGGTTTTGGTTTTACCATCAATATCCCAAGTCATGGCATTAGCAATGCTTTGATTGCTGGGTTTACCTAAAGCCCAGTAGCTGAGCCCAGATAGTGGCAGACTAAAGCCTAGCGTATCTTGGGTTAATGTTTCCGTATCTGCAGCTGTTAATGTTTGCTTGTTATCGGTGAAAGTAACTAGCTCAGATGTTTTAATAATGTTTGCCACTTTTGCACCAAGTGGTGAATAAACATCAACATTATCTTTACTAGCAGAGTGCTCCCAAGCAAGTCTGGCTGAAGCGTTTTTCTGGTCGCTGGTAACAGCGATACGGCCTTTAATGGAAAATCCTTGGATTTTTTCTATCGCAGCCATGTGTTTAGCATGTAAAACAGACGGTTTTTCTCGATTAACGGTTTCTTTAGATTCATTGACTGGCGCTATTGTTTGACATCCAGACAATAACGCCAATAAAACGATAAACCATCCAAAGTGACTGCGCTTGACTATGGGTAACATGCTAATCAAAACTGATGGTTCATGTTTTTTACGGTTTAAATTTCTTGGCAGTGCTGACCAAGAGGTTGTTATTTGGAAAGTCTTTTAAAGCATTGTCCCAAATTTTTTGAGCCTCTTCTTGCAAGCCTTGTTTCCACAACACTTCTCCGAGATGCGCAGAAATTTCTGGGTCAGCTTGAATCGCATGTGCCTTTCTTAAATGCTTGACAGCTGCATCATAATTGCCTAATCGATACTCAATCCATCCTAAACTGTCCAGTATGTAATGATCATCTGGAGAGAGTTTATGAGCTGTTTCAATGAGCGTTTTTGCTTCATTTAAATTAATATTGCGGTCGGCAAATGAATAGCCCAATGCATTATATGCAGCAGCATAATCAGGTTGCAATTGAATGACTTTGCGTAACTCTGCTTCCATCAAATCTAATTTACCAAGGCGCTCTGCAGCCATTGCATAATCATAGATAAGCTGTGGTGTATTTGGAACAGAATTCACGGTTTTTTCAATTAAATCAAATGCTTCTTGATGTCGGTTTGCTTGGGCAAGCATGGCTGCCTCGCCCTGTACAACAGCCAATTTCTGTTCTATGGTTAAGTCTTCAAGACTATCCAGCATCTCAATAGCTGCATCCAAGTTTTTAGTACGCGCTATAACATTAGCTGCAGAAAACTTTGCTTCAAGGAAATGACTATTGTTTGCAGGGACTTGTTCGTACCAGTCCAGCGCTTTTTTGTCATTATTTTTACGTTCCGCTGTTCGCCCAAGGTAAATATACAGTTGCTCTTTGTCTTCGAAGCCATTATCTATTGCTTGCTGGAGATACTTCTCAGCCATGTCTAACTCGTTTGCTTCGAGCGATAGTAAGCCGACTACAGCGCTTGTTTCTGGATTATCTTTAGCGCTATCAGAAAGTTTAATAAATTCTGGTTTGGCTTGCTGATGTCTTTTTAAGCTAACGAGCAGTTTTGCGTAATTCATCCTGACTTTATTCGCATCAGGGTATTGTTTCAAGAAATCTTGATAAAACTTAACTGCGTCATCAGGTGATTCTGTCGTGATGATTTGTCCTTGCATCTGTGCACTGGTTTCCCAACCAGGTTTCAGCGCATTTGCTTTTTGCAATGCTTGTTTTGATGCCTCTTTATCGCCAGCAAGCCACGCGGCTCTCGCGACTGCAAATTGTGCCTCTGGTGAGTCAGGATAAGGTTGCGCTAGTTCTTTAATAACTTTTAGCACTGCTTGCTTGTCTTGTTGATTGCTTAGCAAGTCGTTGATATACAAGAAGCCATCCGCTCGCATTTTATCAATTGATAGTAATCTTTTAATGTGTGGCATTGCACCTTGAATGTCACCTGTGGCAATGAGCATTTGTCCTGATGCTTGTTGTGCTTCTAATGAGTCTGGATCCAGCTCTGCCCAGAGTGTTGCAGCATCTAGGGCTAGGCCTTGTTGGCGAGCGTATGCCGCTGATCTAGCTGCGCGCTCTGCTAAACGAGGGTCTCGTGTTTGCTTTGCTAAATCTAAGAACAACTGGCTTGCTAATGATAAGTCGCCGCGTTGTCCAGCAATTTCACCAAGCAAGTATTTATAAACAAACTCTGCGTTTGCTTCTTTGATTTTGGGTTCAGTGTCAGATTCGGCAAATGCAAGATTTACAGTGAATGCAAACACTAGTAAAAAAAATAATTTTTTTATATCGATCATCTAGAGATTATCCAACTTAGGATGTTTAAAGTCTTGTTTAGTCCGTGACAGTTTGAACAAGTTCATCCATAATTAAGGGTTGGTAAAATATTAGGCCTTTAATTAAGGTTTCATTAATCGTACTATAACTTTTTGCTTGAAACTTATCCAGCGATTTAGTTTCCTAGGTAATTAGAATTTTAAGAAGCGTAACTAATAACATTTTAATATGAGTGATTTTACAGTTGAAGCAATTGAGCTCACACGCCTATATGGTGACAGAGCAGCCGTTAGTGATGTGAGTTTTAATTTAGCAAAAGGGCAGGTGTTGGGCTTTCTTGGTCCCAACGGTGCTGGTAAGTCAACTACCATGAAAATGCT
>JBFIDU010000036.1:0-11384 GCA_041603755.1 Methylophilaceae bacterium | reverse complement strand
TAGCATTGCAATCCATGCCGTATGCGAGCGCACTCGCTTGTCAACTCATCTCCCAGCGTGATTAGCTAAGCTCAATAATCTAAGTTGTTATAGCCTTTATGACTTGCCAAGCAATGAGTTTTTCCTTAAATGGCATAGTATAGGCTGGGCTTGTAGATGGTAGTTTTAATAGCTTCACGTCATCAAGATTGAGTGTTGGCATCACTATTTTCCGGAAGTATCGCTCCGCTTCACTACCATTAAATGCAATTATACGAACATGTGGGTGATGGTTGAAAAAAGTCGAAAAATCATTAGGGATGCGCGAATCTGCCTGAATGCTGCTATCTAAGCTGCCTGTTCTGACACAAGACTGCAACACATCCCACACAGCAACACCAGCAGTTTTAAGCGCACTTTGCCGCTCTTCATAAGAAGAGGTAGCATCAAATTCATAGATTGCGCTCAACATTGGCCAGAAAGCATTGCGAGGATGGGCATAATATTGATTGGCTTCCAGCGAAGCAATACTAGGGATACTACCTAAAATCAGTATTGTTGCAGATGGATCCGCAATAGGAGCAAAGCTGCTAATTGGTTTCATGTCTAGTTGGCATTAAAAAAGGCGCTTTAGTGCCTTTGATGAGTTTAGAGCAGCAATCTTCTTACATCACTTAACATCATTCTTAAATGACTTGTGAAACGCGCTCCATCTGCACCATCAATGACGCGATGATCATAGGAGAGTGATAGTGGCAGCATCAGTCTTGCCTCAAAATCGTCACTCTCTTCGTTATAAATAGGTTTCATGCTGGAGCGTGAAACACCTAAAATCGCGACTTCTGGGCAATTGATAATGGGTGTAAACATGGTGCCACCTATACCGCCAAGACTAGAGATCGTAAAGCAGCCGCCTTGCATTTCTTCTACCTTCAGTTTTCTTTCTCGTGCTTTGCTGGATAAATCCATTAAATCAGCAGCAATATCAAGCACATCTTTGCGTTGAACATCTTTGACGACAGGCACGACTAGCCCATCAGGTGTGTCACAGGCAAAGCCAATATTATAGTAATTCTTGAGAATTAAATTGTCGCCATCAGGTGAGAGTGATGCGTTAAATGTAGGATAGGCTTTTAACGCATTAACAGAGGCTTTGATTAAAAACGCGAGCATTGTCAGTTTAACGCCACGTTTTTCTGCTTCCGCTTTCATCGATCTGCGGAAATCTTCCAAATCTGTAATATCAGCTTCGTCAAATTGTGTCACATGCGGTGCTGTAACCCAATTACGATGTAAATTAGAGCCAGAGAGTTTTTTAATACGAGATAACGGTTTAGTTTCAATTTCACCAAACTTGGTAAAGTCAATCACCGGCATTGCTAATGTAGCAAATGCTCCAATACCAGCACCCATATTATCAGCACGTGGTTTGGTCAATTCTTCTTTAACGTAGTTTTGCACATCAGTTGTCAAAATTCTATTTTTAGGACCTGAACCTTGTACGAACTTGAGGTCAACACCTAGTTCTCGCGCAAACTTGCGTACAGATGGACTGGCATGCGATTTTTTCTCTCTATTGGTATCCACATGCGCACCGACAGGTACAGGTTTATTGGTTGGCTGTACTTGTTTTGGCGGCTCTGGCGCTGGGCGGCTTGGCTCAGGTGCTTCTACTTTTGCGATCTCTTTTGCTGGTGTTGGAGCAGGTGCTGGAGCTGCTGTTTCTTGAGGTTTCGCTGTATCAGCTGTGCTAGGTTCAAGCGTAATGATTAAATGACCTTCTGCAATTTTGTCACCAACTTTTACTTTAACCTCTTTAACAACACCAGCTTCTGGTGCAGGAATATCCATAGAAGCTTTATCAGACTCAACAGTAACTAAAGAATCATCTACTGCAACAGTATCACCAGGCGAAACGAGAACATCAATCACCTCGACTGAATCAAAATCGCCAATATCAGGCACTAAAATATCTTTTACACTCATTTATTTACTCCGTACCAAACTACTTTTTTAAATTAGGCTTGGGTTTGGTTTGTTAGGATTAAGCTTGTATTTTTTGATTGCTTCTGTCACTTTTGCAACTGGCAGTTTTCCTTCTTCGCTCAACGCTTTTAGCGCCGCTACAACGACATAATGTCTGTCAACTTCAAAGAAATCACGTAATGCTTCGCGGCTATCTGAGCGACCATAACCATCTGTACCAAGGGCGACAAATTTATTCGGCACAAAGCGTTGAATTTGCTCAGCAAAGCTTTTCATATAGTCTGTCGAAGCGATAACAGGCCCTTTTGCATCTTGAAGGCATGACGCAACATAACTAACACGTTGTTTTTTCTCTGGATTCAGCAGATTCCAGCGCTCACAATCTAGACCCTCTCTACGCAACTCAGTGAAGCTTGGTACGCTCCAAACATCTGCAGATACGCCCCAGTCTTTTTCTAATAACTCTGCTGCGGCAATGACTTCGCGTAAGATAACGCCACTGCCCATCAGTTGTACTTTTTCGCCTTTCGCTTTGGATTTACTGAAGTTGTACATTCCTTTAAGAATGCCTTCTTCACTACCTTTTGGCATGGCTGGGTGGCTGTAGTTTTCATTCATTAAGGTGATGTAGTAATAGACATCCTCTTGGTTTTGCACCATGCGGCGAAGACCCTCTTGAATGATAACAGCTAATTCGTAAGCAAATGTTGGGTCATAAGAGACACAGTTAGGTATCGTTGCTGACATCAAATGGCTATGGCCATCCTCATGCTGCAAGCCCTCGCCATTTAGGGTTGTCCTGCCTGCTGTTGCACCCAACAAGAAGCCTCGTGCACGGGAGTCTCCTGCTGCCCATGCAAAGTCACCAATGCGTTGGAAACCGAACATTGAGTAATAGATGTAGAATGGGATCATCTGCGCACCACTCACACTATATGAGGTTGCGGCGGCCAGCCAGCTAGAGAAAGCGCCTGCTTCATTAATGCCTTCTTCTAAAATTTGACCCTTTTGCGACTCTTTGTAATACATCACTTGGTCTGAGTCCTGCGGCTCATATAGCTGGCCAATCGAGGAGTAAATACCAAGTTGACGGAACATACCTTCCATACCGAATGTACGTGCTTCATCAGGGACGATGGGAACAACAAATTTGCCGACTTCTTTGTCTCGCACCAGCGTCGATAAAATCCGCACAAATGCCATCGTAGTTGAGATTTCACGTTCACCAGTTGCACCTAGCATATTTTCGAATGCTGAAAGTGGAGGAACGGTTAATTCATTTCCCTTTTGTCTGCGTTTAGGCACATGCCCGCCCATGGCAGCACTGCGCTCAGCCATATATTGCATTTCAGGGCTGTCAGCTTCGGGTTTATAGTAGGAAAGCTTCTCTACTTGCTCGTCTGTTAGTGGTAAGTCAAATCGGTCACGAAATACCTTAAGTGACTCAATATCCATACTTTTTTGCTGGTGCGTTGTATTTTGACCTTCACCAGCATCACCCATGCCATAACCCTTAACTGTTTTTGCAAGAATTACAGTTGGTTGCCCTTTGTGGTTAACAGCAGCATGGTAAGCAGCATAGACTTTATGTGGGTCGTGACCACCACGATTTAAACGCCAGATATCAGTATCTGACATGGCAGCTACCATTTCTTTCAGTTCCGGGTATTTGCCGAAGAAGTGCTCACGTGTATAAGCGCCTCCTTTTTGCTTAAAGTTTTGATACTCACCATCTACGCATTCTTCCATGCGTTTTTTCAGTAACCCATCTTTATCCATCGCGAGTAATGGGTCCCAATAAGAACCCCAGATTACTTTGAGTGCATTCCAACCTGCACCGCGGAAGTTTGATTCTAGTTCCTGAATAATTTTGCCGTTACCACGCACTGGCCCATCAAGTCGCTGTAGATTACAGTTAATCACAAAAATCAAGTTATCTAAGCCCTCACGTGCAGCGAGCGAAATAGCACCTTGTGACTCAGGCTCATCCATTTCGCCATCGCCACAGAACACCCAAACTTTTCGGTCGGTCGTATCAGCAATGCCACGATTGTGTAGATACTTTAAAAAGCGTGCTTGATAGATACCTGCTAGCGGCCCAATACCCATAGACACTGTTGGGAACTGCCAAAAGTCTGGCATTAACCAAGGATGCGGGTAGCTAGATAAGCCATTACCACCCGTTTCCTGACGGAAATTATCTAATTGTTCTTCTGTAATACGTCCCTCTAGATAGGCGCGCGCATAAATGCCAGGTGAGGAGTGTCCTTGGAAATAAATGCAATCGCCACCAAAATTTTCATTAGCAGCTCTAAAGAAATGGTTGAAACCAACATCATATAAAGTTGCCGCAGACTGAAAACTTGCAATATGTCCACCAACTCCTGGTGATTTTTCATTGGCCCGTAACACAGTCATGATGGCATTCCAGCGAATGAGTGCACGGATACGGCGCTCCATTTCTGGGTCTCCTGGCAATTTGGCCTGCAAATGTGTTGGGATTGTATTTACGTATGCGGTGGTTGCATTGTAAGGTAGATTACTACCAGAGCGTCTTGCTTGATCAATCATTGCTTCAAGCAAAAAGTGAGCACGTTCAGTGCCTTCATTTTCAATGACTGACAGTAAGGCATCTAACCATTCTTGTGTTTCCTGTGCGTCAGTTTCTGTTAAGCCGGTTTGCGGATTCATTGCCATGCTTTGAGGTTTCTCCGTGTTGCTGTAGTGCGATGCTACCTTTTGAATAGCCTGACGCACTATTGAGTGAATTGAATGTTGTTTTATTAAAGCGATAGTTTCGCTTTAATAAAGATTTTGGTCAAGTTAAAAGCGCTGTATGCGCTAGTAAAATGGAGCTTTTGCTAGCTTTGAAGTAGTTTTTCTGTAAGAGTTTGCGCTAGTTAAATGTATTTAAAATCGATATTAATGCAGTTATTTGTGGTTAACTTCTGTTAATTTGATTAATAATATTATTTGCCAAGTATGATTGTATCTGGGGTTTCTCTAAAGAAAGCTCTTAGTACCCAAATATAGCGCTGCTATAAGGCAAACTATTGCAAAACTTTTTTTGCTTATCCGCTCTGGGATTTTATGATTGAGGAATGCTGAAACAACAATCATCACAGTAGCTGCGCTAATAGAAAGTGGTACAGCGATATTCCAGTATATGGCACCTGCATGCATGTGGCTAAATAAGCTGCTTAGCGCAATCAAGCAAACCGCAGCCAGTGTTGTTGCAGTGATGGTGTGGTGGTTGAAGTTACTAACTTTATGTAAACTTGGCACAATAATAAAGCCGCCTCCAACACCCAAAAGGCCAGACAGAAAACCTGTCAGCCCGCCGGTGATAGTTAGCCATTTTGTACACGGAGCTGTCCAATATACTTTTGAAGTTATTGGGTTGATTGTGCATGCTGGCTCTTGGTTCTGGTTATTGCTAAGTTTTCTCGCACTAAGCCATGTTTGTATACTGATGAATATAAGAGTGGCACAAAGGACTCCACTCAATATCTGATTTGAAGCATATGTAGCTACTTTGACCCCAAGCGGTGCAATTAGAATGCCTACACTTGCTAACAATAATGCCGTTTTGTATCGAACTGTACCTAAAACTAAGCCCTGAATTGCGCCAACACTTGAAGCAAGAAAGACGGTAAGCAGTGCAATTGGCGCAGCTTCTAACACAGTAAGGTTTAAAAATAAAACCAATAATGGAATAGCAAGTGAAGCACCTCCCGCACCTGTTACCGCAAGTACCATTCCTATCATTGCACCTAATGCTGTGCTGGTGATTGTCAGTTCCAAAGTCAACTCTAATTAAGCATTGGATTTATGTAACTTACGATACAATTTTGTCAGTAAGCACTTATTTCTAAAAAAATCGCTTATTTTTTGTGATAACCAATTTTGCGATGCTGTGCTGTGGCCAGCATTTAGTTTTTGTGCTGACTGATATAAATTATTTGCGCGCATTCCCGTTTTGCAGAAGCCGAGTATTGGAGTAGGGGCGCTGGTTAGAAATTGGGCGCAAGCTTGAATAGCATCGGCACTAATATTACTAGGGATAACAGGGGTATGGATATATTGTAAACCAGCCTTTTCAGCTGCAGCTTTTATACTTTCGCTCATTGGCTGGCTATTACCACCTTCTTGATCTGGGCGCGCATTAATAATAGTTTTAAAACCCAGGCTTTTTATCTCTGCAATATCATCAGGGCTGATTTGCGGACAACTGCTGAATGCTTCTGAATGTTTCGTAATTTGTAATGTCATGATGTTTCCTTTCGTTATTTGTTCAATTTGCAGATTTGTTCTGCCAGTACATTAATGATTGCTAGCGCAGGTTTGCTGGCGACGCTGTAGAAAATATTTTTCCCTTCACGCCTTGTTTTAACAATATCGTTGTTGCGTAGGACTGTTAGCTGCTGTGAAAGGGTGGGTTGTTGTATCCCTGTTAGTGTCTCAAGCTCTCCTACAGCTTTTTCGCCTTGAGAGATTTGGCACAATAGCATCAGCCTGTCTGGGTTAGCTAACACCTTCATTAAAGTGGTCGCTGTGTCGGCTGATTCCCTCAATACTTTTAAATTATTAATGTCAATTGTATTTGTCATATGCTTCAGGTTTATAATCTACATATTTACATTATATAAAAAAATAATATATAATGCAATATAATTTAACAAGGAGTAATTATGTTTAGACAATTATTTGACGAAGCAACTTCAACATTGACGTATTTGCTAGTTGATGAGGAAACTAAAGAAGGTGTGATTATTGATCCAGTCAAAGAGCATATTGATGACTATGTAAAGTTAGTGGAACAGCTAAAGGTAAAGCTTTTATACGCTTTAGAAACTCATGTGCACGCAGACCATGTGACGGCAAGTGGACTTTTACGCAGAAAGTTAGGTGTTAAAGTGGGTGTGAGCCAACAATGTGGTGCGCAAGATGCAGATATGCAACTTAATCAGGGCGATGTTATTTATTTTGGCAAAGAACAAATTAAAGTAATCGCAACGCCAGGACATACTGCAGGTAGTCTAACTTTTTTCTGGCAAGATAAACTTTTTACTGGTGATGCATTATTAATTAACGGCTGTGGGCGTACAGACTTCCAAAGCGGCGATGCAGCTACTTTATACGATAGCATTGTTGACAACTTATTTATCTACCCAAATGAAACGCTGGTTTATCCTGGGCATGATTATAATGGTCACCGTGTGAGTAGCATCGGGCAGGAAAAATTAATCAATCCAAGGTTAGCAGAAAAGTCAAAAGAAGCGTTTATCCAAATCATGGAAAACTTAAACTTGCCCAAGCCAAAAATGATTGACATTGCAGTGCCTGCAAATAAAACTTGTGGGATTAGCGAAACAGAACTATTGCAGGGGTAATTTCATCAAATGTGTATTTAGCGCTACAATCGGCCTAATAATAATTGGAGGATGTAATGCAAAGCGCAGTACAGAATTTAGAATGGTTAGCTGCTTTTCCTGATTTGGCGGAGCTAGAAGGCTCGGCCAAAGAGCTACTATTAAAGTATGCGCGTATTGTTGAGGCGCCGGTTGGCACTGTTGGCTACCGTGAAGGTGGGCCATGTGGCGCTTATGTCATGCGTTTAGCTGGCCGCTCACGCGTATTTAAAATGTCTACTAGTGGACGTGAGATACTACTTTATCGGGTTCATGCAGGTGAGACGTGTGTTATTACAACGACATGTTTGCTTGGTAACAGCGATTATCCAGCCTCAACAATAGTGGAGGAGGCTATCACAGATGTGATTATTCCAGCGGCTGCCTTTAACCAGTTAATGATAGATTCAAAAGTGTTCCGTACTTTTGTCATGACGAATTATGGCGCTTTAATTAGTGATTTAATTGTATTGCTGGATGAAGTTGCTTTTCATAATCTGGATGCACGATTAGCCAAGTTACTATTGGAAGCAGGTTCTGATAGTATCAAAAGAACTCATCAACAGATTGCAGATGAGCTAGGTACTGCGCGTGAAGTGGTCAGCAGGCAAGTGAAAAGATTTGAGCAAAAAAACTGGGTTGCGCTCGGGCGCGGTCAAGTTGAGGTGCTAGACCGCGAAGCGCTAACGAAGCTGGCAAAAAGCTAATTAACTATTAGAAAATGGGCAAGATTACAGTATCTTGAGTCCCTTCTAACG
Source organism: Methylophilaceae bacterium (assembly GCA_041603755.1). Lineage (GTDB taxonomy): Bacteria > Pseudomonadota > Gammaproteobacteria > Burkholderiales > Methylophilaceae. The sequence goes on along the minus strand of JBFIDU010000036.1, from coordinate 3,250 downwards.
GAAGGCCGTGTGTTTCTATTTACGTTTACAGTTATTGCATTGCCCTTTTACAGTATCTAAGCCTTTAACAGTATCCAATCCGATGACGTCTTTAAAGTTAGCGTTGTCGACATCAGCGTCGGTCAGGTCCGCACCACTCAAGTCAGCACCAGTCAAATCAGCAGAAACCAAATCAGCGCGATACAAGTTGGCGTTCCTTAAGATGGCGCCACGTAAGTTGCCAAATGTAAATGCTGCAATATTTAAATCAGCATCTTCAAAATTAGCGCCTTCAAAATTACCACCGACAGAATCAAATTTCATTTGCCCCATAGGTTGGTTACCAACATCCAGACCAAAACGACCTTTTCTAGCATCTATACCGCTCATGTCTACTTTACCCAATGTGCCAATAACGCGCGCATTGGTTAGGTTGGCATTTTTAAAGCTGGTATTGCCAAAAATAGGTTGAAAGATGGTTGCGTTACTTAAATCAGATTGACTAAAGTCTGCTTCTTCAATACGCGCTAGATTCAAATAAGCATTTCGTAGATTTGCGCCAATGAGTTTTGCACCTCTTAAGTCTGCACCAAAAAAGCTAATATTTTGCATATTACAGTGACTAAGATCTAACCCATTAAAGTTTAAATAACCTGCATCTTTGTTACTTAAATCGCAGGACTTACTATTAATTTGTGCTAAAGCATTTTCTTGACTAACTTTTGTTCTTTCCACTTCAGTTTTGTTTTCATAGAATTTTTTTGCTGCGGTGATGATATTGTCTGGATCTAATAAAAATGAATCTTTGGATGATTCCAAAGCAAAACAGTATTTTTGGCCCTTATAAATTTCATTAATCGAACAATCTGTTTTTTTGTAGACACCCTTTGATAAGGCATAGGTGCAATGATTATCAAATGCGCCAGGTTCTGTTGCGAAGGAAATTGCGCAACACATCAATGCAATGATTGATGTCATCATTTTTAACAATTGCATACCAGTTCTCCAGTGAATCTCGTTATCGTTATTTAATGCCATCTTATGCGACATATAACAACAGTATAGGCCTAATAAAGGCTGACACTGTAACTATGGTCACATAAGAAATGGATGCTAATGAAAATCATGAATTCAATAAAATATTTTACTTCGTAGTCGTCTAACTTTTTTTGATGCGCGTTATTTCTCACATCTACCAGATATTGGTAGAAAAACTCTAAAGAGGAGAAGTAAAAATGTTGAATAAAAAATTGAATCAAGCGTTGTTATTGAGTCTAGTATTTACCGGGGCTTCAATGACTGCTTCAGCCGGACATGATCGTTATGAAGACCGTGCACGCGTTATTTCTGTAACGCCTCAAGTTGAACGCATTAATACGCCAGTTCAAGAATGCCGTACTGAATATGTGCGCGAGAGTTATTACGAAAATGCAAGACCTTCTAATGGTGGTGCAATCATAGGTACAATCGCAGGTGGCTTGATTGGTAGTCGCTTTGGAGGCGGTAATGGTCGTTTGATTACCACTGCTGTTGGAGCAGGCCTGGGTGCTGTGATAGGTGATCGCCATGATAATCGCTATAGCGCTAGACGTGAACATGTGGAAGAGCGTCCAATTGAACGCTGTGTAACGGTTGATCGCTGGGAGTCAGTAACGACAGGTTACTTAGTCGACTATAAATATAACGGTCGTCACTACACAACGGTTACGCAAGAGCGCCCTGGAAAATTTATTCCTGTGAACGTTTCTGTCAGGCCGAGTGGTTATGTGACAAACGTAGAATATCGTTATGATCATGATCGCTATCGTGATTATGATGATCGCAAGCGATATAAGCGCCATTATTAGGTTACGCATTTGATTAAAGCCGCTTTTTAGCGGCTTTTTTTAATCTCGTATTTTCAATTTCATCAATTTAGAAAAGGCGCATTTGTTAAGCTGTTCTATAATCTGAGCTAATCACAATACTTGGAAACAATCCATTGTTAAAAACGATCTATCAAAAAATAGCGACTATTTTTACACCAAAAGAAGCAACTGCAGCAGCAATCTGGCAAGCAAAAAGCAGTGATCTTTCACATGCATATTGGATGTACGCAACGCCTGTCAATATGCAGTTAGGGCGAGATAGTTATTTTTTAAGCGACCCCGCTTTATTGTCAGTTTCACCAGAAGAAAGTATTGCTTTAATAGAAAGTTTAAACACACACTTTGCTGGTTTGGGCTATACATTTTATCTGGTGGATGATATTTGGTTGTTAGGTTTAAATAGTGACCCAAGGATTACAACGACGCATATTAAGCAAGTTGCTAATCAAGATATTGCCAAACATTTGCCTATGGGTGAGGGGGCGCTGCTCTGGAATAAGTTGCAAAATGAGATACAAATGCTTTTGTATAATCATCCTGTTAATCAAGTCCGCGAATCTAAAGGTATCCCCATGATAAATAGCCTGTGGTGTTATGGCTTGAGTAAGTCTTCATAATCAACACTATGGTAAAGCTAATAAAACAACGTCAAGTTGATCGTAATGCTGAAAGGCAACTACTGGAAGCTGGTATCACACCATTATTTGCTCGGCTCTATGCGGCGAGGGGAATAAAAAATATCAATGAGTTAGATGTGAGTTTGAATCAAGTCATCCGTCCTGATCTTCTAACTAACAATACAAAAATGGCAAACATACTCGCAGATGCAATTGCGCAACAGAAAAAAATTCTTGTTGTTGGAGACTATGACGCGGATGGTGCAACGGCTACAGCAGTAGCGATAAAAGGTTTACGCAGCATGGGGGCGCAAGTTGATTTCCTAGTGCCTAATCGTTTTGAGTATGGCTATGGATTAACGCCTGAAATTGTGCAATTATCGGCGACAACCAAGCCAGATATCATCGTAACAGTAGATAATGGAATTGCCAGTGTGGAGGGTGTTGCAAAAGCAAATCAACTGGGGATTCAAGTGTTAATTACTGATCACCATCTCCCAGGGGACGTCACCCCCAATGCTGCTTGTATTGTTAACCCTAATCAGCATGCATGTGATTTTCCAAGTAAAAATCTAGCTGGTGTTGGCGTAATGTTTTACGTGTTGCTAGCCTTGCGAGCAGAATTGCGCGCGCGAGGCGCGTTTTTAGAAAATACTGAACCCAATTTGACTGAGTTACTGGACTTAGTTGCGTTGGGAACGGTGGCCGACTTAGTGAAACTGGATGCCAATAATCGTATCTTAGTGGAGCAGGGCTTAAGGCGCATCCGAGCTGGCGCTTGCTGTG
>JBFIDU010000035.1:0-11500 GCA_041603755.1 Methylophilaceae bacterium | reverse complement strand
CTTGGGCTTGTCGTCTATTATGCGGTAGGACGATTTACTGCAGGCGAGTTTGCTGCTTTTATAGGCGCCTTACTCATGTTAATCAGTCCGATTAAAGGCTTAACTGCTTTAAACTCGGATTTACAGATTGGCCTCGCTGCGGCGCAAAGCATTTTCTCACTCATTGACACCCCTGCCCAACAGGATAATGGCTTTCAGAAAATTGATAAGGCGAAAGGTGAGATTGCACTTCAGCAAGTTAGTTTACGTTATGAAGGCAGTAAGCAACCCGCACTAGATAATATCAATTTAACCATTGCTCCCGGAGAAAAGATTGCCTTGGTCGGCAAATCTGGTGGCGGCAAATCCACATTGCTAAATTTATTACCGAGGTTTTATGAGCTACAAGAGGGTCTCATCACAATAGATGGTGTTGACATCAACACTATGTCACTAAAGAGCTTACGCCAACAATTTAGCATGGTGTCACAAGAAATAGTCCTGTTTAACGACACCGTCTTTAATAACATTGCTTATGGTGCATTAAATCAGGTAAGTAAGGATGAAGTTATTTCAGCCGCCAAAGCTGCCCACGCTTGGGAATTTATTCAGCAGTTGCCGAATGGTTTAGAAACTGAGATTGGTGACCGTGGTATGCGTCTATCAGGCGGGCAGCGACAGCGCCTTGCAATTGCTCGCGCTATTCTAAAAGACGCCCCCATATTATTACTAGATGAAGCAACCTCTGCATTGGATACCGAATCAGAACAGCATGTTCAAATAGCGCTGGATATCTTAATGAAAAACCGCACGACGATTGTCATTGCCCATCGCCTTTCCACAATTGAAAACGCCGACCGTATTCTTGTGATGGAACAAGGCAAAATTATTGAATGTGGCCATCATGAGACATTGCTTGGGCTCAATGGTACATATGCCAAGCTCTATCAAAAACAGTTACATTAAATAGCATCCTTTCTGCATGGATCATAAGAAGCAATTACAACCAAACAGTGAAGCCGCTATGTTTATCAAACTAGCATGTTATATGCCTTATTTACTGCCACTATTGCTGCTCTTTTCTAGGGCACTTGCGGATATAACGGTTCTATTATTGGGGCTTACTTTTTTGCTCAGAAGCTATCAACTGAACGACTGGCAATGGGCAAAGCACACCTGGTTTAAGCTAAGTGTAGGGTTTTGGCTCTATCTATTGTTGATCAACACGCCACTGAGTATTGATGTATCAGACAGTCTGCACCATGCCTTTGCCTACATTCGGTGGCCATTATTTGCTGCCGCGCTTGCATACTGGCTGCTATACAACGAAAAAAATCAGCGTAATTTACTAATATCGCTACTCTTTGTTTCATTCCTCATCATGGCAGATACTAGCTTACAGTACTTCACTGGACAAGATTTGCTAGGTCACACAACGCCAACTTCTACACGATTAACTGGACCATACTCCAGACCAATTCCAGGCATCATGTTACTCCGCGTACTCTTTATCAGTATGTTTGCTGCCATCATGCTGCCTCCCATATCCAACGCCAACTATCGAGTGAAATTTATGTTATCGATGATATGCATTGGTTTAGTGTTTATGTTTATGACGGGCGAACGCATGGCATTAATGCTCTTTGTTTCAGGTAGTGCTGTTATTGTTGGCGGATTAATATTCACAACAAAAATAAGCATTTACAAAATTGCAGTCGGTATACTAGCTACCATAAGTCTATGTTGCATTCTATTCATCATGGCTCCCGAGACTGCCGATAGATCAATTTATAGCATCGCTACTAAGCTCAATAATTTTACACATTCCGATTATGGTGTAGTGTTCCGTGCCGCCTACATCGCTTGGCAAGAGAATATTGTATTCGGTAGCGGTTTTCATACTTACAAGACTATCTGTGAAAATTTAGGCGTATTGGCGATATTAGGTAAAGCGTGGGGTATGCAATGTTCTCACCCACATAATCTATATCTTCATATAGTTGCCGAGACTGGATTAGTCGGATTATTCATTTTTTCATTATCAATATTAAGCATTTACTATCATGCAATTTATTACTTTATCAGAATAAAATATTGGCTAGCTGCTAGCTTAAGTTTTACGGTATTGAGCGTCTGCTTTTGGCCACTCATTGGTGGCATCAGCATTTTAAACAACGGAGTAGCAGCACTTGTTTGGTTAGGTGTGGGCTGGACAATATCCGTCGCAGAAAAATTTAAATACAAATTAGTGGATTTAGCATGATTAATTGAATAAATTTTGATACTAATTTTGAGCGCTATTTTGCAAATTTTTCAGATTATGCTCTTTTGAATTGCTTTTCATACTTTGGCAAACGCTTCAGGACAGTTTCTACCGATAGTGCTGAAAGGTCATCCACTTCAATTGTTTCAAAATTCCGGCGCCCGATTTCTGCCCTGTCGGCAGAAGTTGTTGGCCCAAATATGGCTAATCCACGCTGATTTAAATAGGATGATATGTGACTTGGCCCTGTATCATTACCAATTACATAACTGGCACTATTCAGCACACCTGCTAACGCAAACCAATCAATATCTTTGATGATAATGCCTGGCATCTCTTTGGCTAAGTCTTCTTCGTCAGGCCCCAATATCACAACAACCTCTTCGCCTGATGCGATTAAGCTTTTAGCCAACGCAGCATAATATGGCCATCTTTTCTCTGGATGCTCGGCTGAAGAGCCAGGGATTAAAACTATGTAATTCTTGGCTATCCCTTTTTTACGCAACATATCGGTTACATCACCTACCATCCATGACAAATCAGGCTGATATGCATGTGGTGTACTAATACTGACTGCATTCAACAAATCAATTAATCCAGATAGACCTGACTTAGGCTCATCAGCATCAGCATCTCGCCCAATCCACTCCGTTTTAGAAAACCAAAACTGATGGTACATTCTAGAGCGATCACTATTTTGTAAATCAATCACCAAATCTATTTTTTGTTTTGCTATCTTTTTCTTCAGTTTAATTTGTTGGTCTACGCGCCAAATCGGCGCACGATTATCCGCAATAACATAATCAACCATTGGACATTGCTGCATGAGCTTGCAATAAGCGGGTGCAGTAAGCAGGTTTATCTTACTATTAGGGTAGTGGTGACGGATATCCGCCAATAAACCCAACGATTGTATTAGATCTCCCAGTGCACCATGTTTTATGACGAGAATATTGTTCTTAGTTTTCTGCATTTGCTATTCTATTGTTATTCACACGATCGTATAAATTGACTGTCTTTTTTACCATTTGTTCAAGCGACATTTCGTTTTTTGCGAGCAGCTGGGCTTCACGTATCAATGCTCGCCAGTAGCTTGGTGTATCTAATAAAATCTGTAACCGATTTCGCAACATGAGCGGATCTTCAATTGGCACAATCAATTGATGCGGCAATACTTCATTTGCTACTGGTACATCAGTGGATAGTACGTTTACACCACTTAACAATGCCTCGTTTAATACATAGGAAAAACCTTCCCTACGTGATGCAATCACCAGCCCATCCACCTGTCGCATGATACTAGCTGGGTTATCGTGATGACCAATCAATCGAACAGTCGTATTTTGCTTCATCCGAAATATTCGTTTTTCTAGTGCTTTACGCTCTGGCCCTTCACCAACGATAATCAGGCAAATATTCATTCCATCAACAGCATCTAGCAAGACATCAAAACCTTTTGCACTGACCAATCTGCCAATAGCACAAATAACAGGCTTGTTTTCTGGCAAGTGAAACATTTGAACTAATGGAGCTAGGGTAGATACTAACGCTTCGCTTGGTGGCTGAATACCATTGTAAATTACGTTTGTATTTTGCTGATGCAGTTGATTCGCTAAATACCGACTGACACAAATCACATGGCTGAATCGATGAAATATCTTATACTGACTTTTCGTATTATGCAGCGTTGCTACAATAGGTGTTTTCAATAGCCACTTTAGTGATGCTAATAGGCTTGCCGCTTTACTGGCTTGTGCATGAATAATATCAACTTGGTATTGTTGTAAATAGCGATACAGTTGAAACAGCAACCAAGGATTGTGTCGACTTAGTCGCATGTTAAGTGCTATAGATTCCATCCCTGTTGGCAATGTTTCTAAAAAACTTTTATCTCCAATGACTAGTACGCGATGGCCTTGCGACAATAAGCCAATACTTATTTCTCGAACATGCTTCTCTAGGCCACCATTCCCTTGACTGGCAATAACTTGGCAAATGAACATAGCTAACTGATGCCTCTTTTACGCGCTAACGCTAACTCTTCGTAAACAGCTAACGTTTTTTCTAACATCTGCGTTAAGCTAAACGCATCGTTGATGGGCACTTCAGGTGGTTGATCTAACCAACTAAGCGTTAGCATGGCTGCTTCCGCAACATTACCTACCTCAACACGTCCTTCAGGTAAAAGTTTAGCTAATTGCTCACTAACCCCACCATGGTTGTATCCAATAACAGGCACGCCCAAACTTAACGCTTCAACAGTCGTACGTCCAAATGCCTCTGGCTCCAATGCAAATGAATAAACAATTTTAGAGATCGCCATAATTTCTTTTAAGTCATCTCGGTGCCCAGTAAATGTAATACAGTCTGAGAGCTCCTGTTGTTTTACCTTTTTTGTTAACTTATTCAGATAACCAGCTTTACCCTTCTTAACCTCGCCAACAATCAAGGCATGAAATGTTTTGTGATGTTTTCTAAGATGCGCAACTAAATCAATAAAATCAGCTTGACCCTTCCATTTGGTAAGTCTTGCAGGTAATACTAATAGTGCTTTATCTTTGGTTTTTGGGTAATCTTCAAACCATTTTTTTAACCATGCTTTTTTTGGTTTGTATCCATGCGGAAAAGCTTCAGCATCAACGCCTCGGTAAATAAGCCTTAATCGATCTGCATTTACTTGATATTGCGTTGTAACATAGTCACGAATCATCTCAGATATTACAATGACCCGCTCACCCTTGGTCATCACTTCACTATAGGGACTGACTGAATAGGGACCATGTACTGTCGATACCAATGCAGGTCTCGTTTTGGGATTCATCTCTTTCCATGCAAAATAAGCAATCCATGCAGGAAATCGAGATCGCACATGCAGAATATCTACACGCTCTTTTTCTAAAAATTGGCGTAATCGATTAACTAGCTTTAGCGTTAACAAAGACTTTTTGCCAATAGGCCAAGTGACATGCTCACTACCTTGCTCTTCCAATTGCTTGACCATCCGCCCACCTGCAGATATCACAATTGACCGATGCCCTTTTGCAGCCAAGTAAGCACCCACTTCCAGTGTTCCACGCTCCACACCTCCAGAAGCTAGCGCAGGTAGTATCTGCACTACCGTTAACAAACGCTTAACCATCTAACTAAAATTCAAATTGTGTTTGGAAGCCAACGCGGCTCGTTTTTAGCGTTTCGCTACCCTGCAACCATGTATGTAATATCCAATGACTGCAACGATCAGATTCTACAAAACCAACTGCCGCTTTCAACTTAGTTCGATAAGCTTGTAAAAAATCAAATCTAGCGACAAAACCATTGTTTATTAATTGGTGAACACCCCTAGTAATTCGGCTATCTCGCTTTACAGGCATATTCAAAAGACCCACTGCTACTTGAGCAGTCAATGCTTCATAAACCATGGATACAGAATCTTCTGTGACCCATGCATAAGCACTCTCTGCCAGCTGATTCGCTACCCAATCTTTACCAGTTTCTTCAAAAGGTATGATTGTTAAATTTGGAAAGTGAATTCTTTTCACTGCAGAAAGAAACGCTTTCGGCGTTCTGCGGGAGGTCGTTAAAGTATATTCAATTGTGGGGTTGTGACGCACAAGTTCATATACTTGCGCAATCAATTTAAATGTATCCCAATCACAATGCTTAGAAGGGCCACCAATCATGATAAGTGCTTGGTTTTGATGATGCTCTCCTCTAGGCTGAATGGGGTTCAATACTCCTTTTGTTTGAATATAGGAACCACGACCTTGATACTGATCATGCTCTGGAATTAAGCATAAATCAAACAATGATATGGGCAGCGTCGGCTGCATAAGCACGATAGTTTTACCGCCATAGGCTTTTTTTGCTGCCAACATATGCAAATGTGTCGCATGTCCAGCTCCAATAATTAGATCAGGTAATGGCAGACCAGCACCCAAGCCCCAAGTACCCATTACATAACTCACGAATGCTTCAAGATCATTACTGATTTCTATATCAATATAATGACAGGAGGTTTGCTTTGCTATTGCTTTGACCAAACCTAACGATTGACTCTCATGACCTGCTTTACCATCAATCAACCGCCATATAATTAACTCATTGAACTCAGATAAATGATGTTTAAGTTGTGAACTATTCATGTTTACTCAATTGATGCATTATTAAATATGCGCCACTATAGAATAGTTTTGTGTCAGGAATAATGCAGGATTATGAAGCTTTTTTTATCGTTGTCTTGTCGTATTCATCCTAATAATAAATCTGTTTTGCGCCAGAAGATTATAATTATGATTTTATAAAGAAAAGTTACGCTGGATAATTTAAGTAAATATAGCGAGCTTGAATTCATTGGGCACATTCCACACTGCTAGAAACTAGAAAATTCTAATAATGTCCATAAAAAAAGCCCTCTATTGAGGGCTTAGTTAACTTGGTTAAGGTTGAATCTTACTCTTCACCAATTTGATAGCTTTCATAGCTGACTTCTACGATTTTTCCTGTCGTTGCATCAACTTCAACTTTTACTTCGTCGTTATCCTTTTGCAATATATCGATCTCATATGAAACCTTACCATCTGACTCAATTTCATATTCCACTTCTACAATTCTGCCTGGATGCGCTGCTAGAGCTGTTGCTCTTGCTTGCTCTTCAGTAATCTTTGCTTTTGATGCGAATTTTTCATCATCGACTGCAACTTCTTCTTCCAGCTCAGTGATTTCACCTGTCTTGACGTTACACTCTACTTCCCAAGCTTTACCATCTGCAGTTTCAATATCAAACTCGTATGTTGGTTTTTTATCTTCAACATGGTATTCCAGTTTCACGATTTTGCCGTCATGTTTAGCAAGTGCTTTTTCCACACACTTACCTAAACTATCATATGGCTGCGCTTTCAATTTGCCTTGATCGCTTTCTGCAAAAGCAGTTTTTGAAGTTAAAGCAAGTGCCAATAAACTTGCACCAATAGATAATCGAATCATAACAACCTCCGTAGATAATTAAATAAAACCAATGGTTTATTATCATCAAATACCGTAAAAACCACAATAGGTCATTGATTTATTTACCTATTTCTTACACTTTGGTAACAAATTTGGTTGCATATAACCAGTAGATTTTTACAATTGGTTATATACAACAAATTCTGAACACGTCTTTACGCTTTCTTGACAAATTCTGATTTCAACTTCATAGCACCAATAACGTCAATTTTGCAATCGATATCATGATCACCTTGCACCAGCCGAATATTTTTTACTTTAGTGCCCACTTTCAGCACCAATGAAGATCCTTTCAGTTTCAAATCTTTAATCACGGTTACTGTGTCCCCATCACTAAGTTTATTACCATTTGCATCCTTAATCACAATCGCCTCGACTTCGTTACCACCCTCTAAATTCTGAGTCCATTCATGCGCACATTCTGGGCAAACAAACAAATCTCTATCCTCGTATGTATATTCAGAACTGCACTGCGGGCATTTTGGTAAGGCACTCATTCAGCGACTCCTATTAAGCAAAAGTTGATTATAAATCATCCAGTATCTACAAATAGATATTGTCTATTCGGAATTTGTGTAGCAATTGTTTAAGTTTCAAATTTACTGTGTACAATAGTCAATTAAAGTGAGTTTAAAATGAAAAGTTACTCTGAAATTGAAGCCTCTGAATTATCAAATATGATGAGTCAGGGCAAAGTAATGTTAGTCGATGTAAGAAACAATGATGAAGTTGAACATGGCATGATTAAAGGTGCCATGCACATACAGCTAGCATTGCTGCCACTACAGTACGACAAACTAAGCAAAGCTGAAACCGTTATTTTTTATTGCCATAGTGGCATTAGGTCTGCGCATGCAGCAGATTTTGCAGTCGCCAAAGGCATTCGTGGTGTTTATAATTTAGTCGGTGGTGTTGTCGCCTGGGCCAAAGCGGGTTATACACTCACCAAAAACAATCGATGAAGTGAGAAGGTCATAATGGAATTTGATAAAGAAGTTGATGCACGCAATCTTAACTGTCCGCTACCCATCCTGCGCTGTAAAAAAGGCTTAAGCGATATGGAAGCCGAACAAACGCTGAAAATTATGGCAACTGATCCAGGCTCCGTCAAAGATTTCGAAGCCTTTTGCAAGCAAACAGGCCATGAATTATTGCAAATGGATGAAGCAGATAGCGTTTTTACTTTCTACATAAAAAAGCATATCAACGAGTAACATTGCATGGCTAAAAAATTAGCCTTAATCGCATCAAAAGGCTCATTAGATTGGGCCTACCCGCCGTTTATTCTGGCTTCTACTGCAGCTGCACTGGATTATGAAGTACAGATTTTCTTTACCTTTTATGGCTTAACGCTACTTAAAAAAGACATTAGCGATTTAAAGGTGTCACCTCTGGGTAACCCTGCTATGCCAATGCCAGTCCCCATGCCTAACCTAGCACAAATGCTACCTGGCATGGAAAGTATGGCGACTATGATGATGAAACAAAAAATCGCTAAGAAAGGTGTTGCCAGTATTGAAACCTTACGCGAAGCTTGTTTAGAAAGCGGTGTGAAATTGATCGCCTGTCAAATGACAGTTGATTTATTTGATTTCAAACCCGATGACTTTATTGAAGGAGTCGAATTCGGTGGGGCAGCTACTTTCTTTGAATTTGCTGGCGCCTCAGATGTGAATTTGTTTATTTAAATCGCTGACCTTCAGTTCTATCGCGAATTTGACCAAGAAAATTCAGCATAAAAGGCAACATCAATAACACACCTAGTATGATCATCACCCAGCCTGTATCATCAAATTGAAGCTTTGCTGGCAATATATCAAGACCAGCCACCTTTTTCGCCAAGCCTAATGCAAATAGGGCAGCACCGACACCATCAAGTAAAAGCAAATCCCAACGCAATTTAAATACGGGTTTATCGCTCATGTTGACTCCTAGTTTAGCTTAGCAAGCTGTGCCTCAATTTTTTCTAATTGTGATGTAAATTCAACTAACCTTACTTTTTCTTGTTCTACGACTTCAATCGGTGCACGCGAAATAAAATTTTCATTATTTAACTTACCATTGGCTTTGGCAATCTCACCTGATAAGCGTGTAGCTTCTTTACCAAGCCGTTCTTTTTCAGCTGCCACATCAATCTCAACCTTAAGCATGAGGCGATAATCCCCGGCCAGCATAACTGGTGCATCTGCCTCTGGTAATGCTGGTTCAATTTTAACTGATTCAAGTTTTGCAAGCGCTTTAAGGTAAGGTGCATAAGCCGCGAGTATCTCACTGTCACCTTCTACAATTAAAGGCACTTTAGCTGAAGGTGATATCCCCATCTCACCACGCAAGCTTCTGCAAACATCGACAAAGGCCTTTAATCTTTCCACCCACGCCTCTGCTGCTTCATCAATTTTATTAGGCGCTGTTTTAGGATAGGCTACCAACATAATGCTGTTGCCTGTTCTAGCATTCATCTTGCCAATCGTTTGCCAAATTTCCTCGGTAATAAACGGGATGATTGGATGTGCTAAGCGTAATATTGTCTCCAATACTCGCAATAAAGTACGTCGCGTTGCACGTTTTTCCGCATCAGACCCAACTTGAAGTTGCACTTTAGCAATTTCCAGATACCAATCGCAATATTGATCCCACACAAACTCATAAATTGATTTCGCCGCTAAATCAAATCGGTAATCTGCAAAAGCTTGTTCAACTTCGGCTTCTGCTTTTTGCAAGATTGACACTATCCAACGGTCTGCTTGTGAGAAATGTAAATAGCCTTCTGGACCACAATCTGCTTTGCAATCTCCCATGCCATTGTCTTGACCTTCGGTATTCATCAACACAAAACGGGTTGCATTCCACAGCTTATTGCAGAAGTTGCGGTAACCTTCACAACGGTGTAAATCAAACTTGATATCACGACCTGGGCTAGCTAACGCTGCAAAGGTAAATCTCAGTGCGTCAGTACCATAGGCTGCAATCCCATCAGGGAATTCTTTTTTGGTTCGCTTTTCAATTTGCTGCGCTTGTTTGGGATTCATCAAGCCAGTGGTACGTTTTTTAATTAAGTCATCTAGTGCTATACCGTCAATCAAATCAATCGGGTCTAAAACGTTACCCTTGGATTTAGACATTTTCTGACCTTCGGCATCACGTATCAGGCCATGCACATAAACATGTTTAAACGGAATCTTGCCTGTGATGTGTTTGGTCATCATGACCATGCGTGCCACCCAGAAAAAGATAATATCAAAGCCTGTCACCAGCACAGATGATGGCAAGTATTGCTGCAATGCCTGATTTTGTGCGTCTACTGCCTCATCACCCGTCCAGTCAAGTGTAGAAAATGGCCATAACGCAGATGAATACCATGTATCCAACACATCTTCATCACGTTTTAACTCGCCTATATAGCCATCATTAGCCGCCAGTGCTTTTGCTTCTGCTTCATCATGCGCTACGTAGACCTGCCCGCTTTCACCATACCATGCCGGTATTTGATGGCCCCACCATAACTGACGAGAGATACACCAATCCTGAATATTATTCAGCCATTGGTTATACGTATTCACCCAGTTTTCTGGGTAAAACTTAATCTCGCCATTGGCTACCACTTCAAGTGCTTTTTCAGTGATACTTTTACCATCAGCGGCTGGTTTACTCATGGCAACAAACCACTGATCCGTTAGCATCGGTTCAATCACCACACCAGTCCGATCACCACGTGGCACTTTGAGTTTGTGCTTCTCTACTTTAACCAAATAACCTTGTGCTTCTAAGTCAGTGACCACTTGCTTACGTGCATCGAAGCGTTCTAAGCCATGATACTCACTTGGTGCCTCTTCATTGATAAAACCTTGCAGATTCAGAATACCAATCATTGGCAATCCATGACGCTGACCAACCGCATAATCATTAAAATCATGTGCTGGTGTTACTTTCACGCAACCAGTTCCAAATGTCATGTCAACATAGTCATCGGCTATGATTGGAATCTCGCGGCCACACAATGGCAAACTGACTTTTTTGCCAATCATATGTTGATAGCGCTCATCCTCTGGGTGCACCATCACTGCCACATCCCCGAGCATAGTTTCAGGCCGTGTCGTTGCAACAGTTAAATGACCAGATCCATCAGCCAGAGGATAGTTGATGTGCCACATTGAACCATCTTCTTCCTCTTGTACCACTTCTAAATCAGAAACTGCCGTACCTAGTTTTACATCCCAATTAACCAATCGCTTGCCACGATAGATCAAGCCTTCG
>JBFIDU010000034.1:0-11980 GCA_041603755.1 Methylophilaceae bacterium | reverse complement strand
CTTGGCAGGTGCTTTGCTGAGTCGTTGTGGTAACTCTTGCATGAGGTAGTCAGGCTCTGCAGTTTGAGCCTGTTCTTTAGACAAAAATGCCTCCCCTGCAACTGGTGCGATGATGTAACGACCATAACTCTCTTTGCCGCTAGCATTGATAAACTTAAATGCATTCACACCATAAAAAGACTGCGTTGCAAAGCTTGCTGGTGCAGGTTTGGGTGTGCTCACAAATTTAGCAGCAGCTGGGTGCGTATTTAAAAACTGTTCAACAGGTGTAGGTTTGGCTGCATCAGGTCCAGAAGCAGCCACAGCATTTAATAAGCCGAGGAAATCTTCAGGTGTTGCCGCTGGAAAGCCATTAACTGAGATGACCACAATATCGGTGTATTCATCATCTGGTAATTGAAAGCGAATAGCCATTCCTTTTGGAAAAGCGTTACCATCCGCATCAGGGATATTGGGCACGCCAGTTGCGTCAGAAAAACGGACAATCACATTACTTGTCTTGTCTTGTAAGTGAGCTGCTTTAGTAATACTAGAAGCCGTTTTTGCTGGTGTAAATTGGCCTTGTACAACAATACCTTTTGCATGGTTAGCGCGATAGCCAGCATGTGGGCCACCAGCAAGCTTTTCCATTGTGTTCACAATTTGTTCGGTAACAGGTTTGTCAGCTTCTGATTGATTGTCGGCGGCAAACGTAAATGCTACTTGTGAAATAAATAAAGCACTGATGGTAAATTGAAGTGCAGATTTTGTAAGTATTGGCATGGTGATCCCTTTCGTTTTAGAAATTTTGAATTGATTGATTCGACCTATTCTAAGGCCGAATCATCAATAGTATTTAAATAAACGCAGCTTTATTTTTTTCAAGAAAAGTGTCTAGCTTAGTGAGTGGTTTTCCTAATAACGCTTCACCGTCTGGACTAATGATAGCTGCTTGATTTGAGGCAAACACTTCAAACAACTCAAGAACCCCTTTTGCCTGCCATTCTGGCCAACCACTAGTCAGTAAAGATTCAAGTGTCGCTTCTTCACTAGGTGATACATAGTTAACTGGTTTGCTGGTGATTTTGCTAAATTGATTGGCAATCTCTTGACCAGTTAATAGTTCTGGGCCAGTAATGTTATAGGCTTTATTTTCATGCCCATCACTAGTTAAAATGTTAGCCGCTATTTCACCAATATCACCCACATTGAGTGGAGCAAACTGACCATCACGTACACCAAAATAGAAGTTGCCTTGCTTGATACCTTCAGCCCAACCCAAGAAGTTTTCTTGGAACCAGATTGTGCGTAAGTGTGTCCAGGCAAGACCAGATGCTTCTAGATACTTTTCCGCTTCTCTAAATTGTTTGGCAAACAGGATTGCCTCCCATTCAGCACCGACTACAGAGTAAAGCACGACGTTTTTAACAGTACCAGCAGCTACAGCTGCATCAATGGCATGTTTGGCATGTTGTGCGCGGTTTTCAACATTGCCAGGAATAATGAATACTTTCGTTACCCCTTCAAAGGCCGCTGTTAATGTTTCTGGCGCATCAAGGTCAATCACCGTTGTTTCAATTGTAGGGAATTGCGTTTGCAATTGATGACCCTTCTCTGCACTTCTGACGCCTGCACGTATGGTGAAGTTGTTCAGTTTTTTATTTGCTAGTGCTGTTAATGTTTCCAAACCGTTATTGCCTGCTGCACCGATAATTAAGATGGTTTCTGTTGTCATGATATTGCTCCTTTTATATTAAAAAATTAAGTCTTATTAAAAAAGTACTAGTAAGGTAAATCGAAAAATAAAAATTCAACTTCATTTGCGTTTCTAAAATCAATCAAGTTTGTTTCTGTAATTTTTAGTGCATCACCAGTCTTTAAGGTGTTACCACAAACGTCAATCTGGCCATGAATGACATGCACATAGGCTGTACGACCATTTGCAATTAAATGCTCAAGCACATCACCCGCAGTTAAAATAGAGGCATAAATGTATGCATCTTGATGAATCAATACAGAGCCATCTTTGTGATCTGGTGAGGCTATTAATCTCAATTGCCCAGTTTTAGAGGCTTGGTCAAAATGCTTTTCTTCATAACTGGGCGGTATGCCTTTTACATTTGGCTCAATCCATATTTGTAAAAAATGTACACGTTCTGAATCGGAGTGATTAAATTCACTATGTCGTACCCCTGTACCAGCGCTCATTCTTTGCACATCGCCATACCGAATAACGGAGCCATTGCCTATGCTGTCTTTGTGTTCCAAAGCACCTTTGATGACATAAGAAATAATTTCCATATCCTCATGCCCATGTGTACCAAAACCTTTACTAGGCTCTACGCGATCTTCATTAATCACCAAAAGAGGACCAAACCCCATTTGTTCTGGGTTGTAGTAATGGCCAAATGAAAATGAGTGGTTAGATTGCAACCAGCCATGATTTGCTGCACCCCTTTGGCTATTTCTATGAATGTTTAACATGATGCGCTCCTTGTATATTGTTCAGTCTATAATCAATAAATTAGAATATAATTATTCTTTAAATAACTCTGTTTCTTAAGCATGTGTGAAGTATGAACGGGAAAATAGAGTTTGAAAAACGGAAAAATTACCAACCTACCATCGAAAAATTCGAATGTTTAGAATTAGCTTAGATGCTTTACTCATCATGGACGCAATCGACCGTCATGGGTCGTTTGCCGCTGCAGCAAATGAGTTATTCAAAGTACCTTCTACGATCTCTTATACGGTGAATAAATTAGAGCAAGACCTAGGTGTGCAGTTATTTGAACGACAAGGCCCCAAAGCCACTATTACCAGAGCTGGAAAAGAACTGCTAACAGAAGGAAGGTTTCTGCTCAAAGCAGCAACTGATCTTGAGCATCGTGTAAGACGAGTAGCATCGGGCTGGGAGACAGAGTTGAGTATAGGTTTGGACTCGCTCTTTTCACCCAGTGCGCTGATTGAAGAGATCAAAGCGTTCTGTGAAGTCTCTAAGTTAACGCGGTTAAAATTTTCACAGGAAGCCATCTCTGGTACATGGGAGTCTCTAATAGAAAGGCGAGTGGATTTACTCATTGGCGCAGTAGGAGAGGGCCCATCAGGTGGCGGGTATACAACCCATCCAATTGGCAATATTGAGTTTGTTTTTACAGTGTCACCAAAACATCCGCTCGCATTAATAGATCATCCATTAGGAAAAAAAGAACTCAGTCAGTACCGTGCTATCAGCGTTAGTGACACAGTGAGAAATTTACCGCCCAGAACCGTTGGTTTGTTATTTGGACAAGACACATTAGCTGTGCCAAATATGAAAACTAAACTAGCATTTCAAATTGCTGGTATCGGCTTTGGGTTTATCCCAAAACCAATCGCTCTAGAAGCAATAAATAATGGTTTGCTAATAGAAAAAGAAGTCGAAGAAAAGCGTTCGCCTGATCCTCTTTATATCGCATGGCGTTCAGAAGAAACTGGTGCTGGTCTAGATTGGTGGATCAATAAAATGAAAACCCCAGGCTTACTAGACAGACTTTGGGCGCATTTTGATTAATTTAAAACTGGTTAAAATTTAGTGAAGGTTGTTAGTCTATGGAAGAATCAAGTTTTTTAATTCAAGCAGCCATCTATTTAGTTTCGGCTATCATCGTCGTCCCATTATTCAAAAGATTAGGTTTAGGTTCAGTACTTGGCTATTTAATTGCGGGTATCGTCATCGGGCCACATGCACTTGCACTGATTCATGATCCTGAGCATGTGCTCCATTTTGCTGAGTTTGGTGTGGTATTGATGTTGTTTTTAGTTGGCTTAGAGTTAGAAACGCAAAAAGTATGGGAGCTAAGAAAAACATTATTCGGCTTGGGCGGTTTACAAGTTACTTGCACCATGTTGATTGTGACATTGATAGCGCACTTGCTTGGTTTTACATGGACGATTGCTTTAGTAGCAGGTATGGGTATAGCAATGTCATCAACAGCCATTGGGTTAACTGCGCTGAGTGAAAAAAATCTGCTGGGCATTCCAGGTGGGCAAGCCTCTTTTGCAACGCTACTTTTTCAAGATTTATCGGTTATTCCGCTATTTATGTTATTAGCCTATATTGCCCCCAGCCAAGCTGATGCAGGTTTTGATTTATGGGCCGTCATCAAGGCGATTGGTGTGATAGCGATCATTATCGTGGCAAGTAAAGTATTGCTGCGACCATTCATGCGCATGATTGCGCAAACAGGTATCAGAGAAGTATTTGTAGCCTTTTCACTATTATTGGTCATTAGTGTCTCCTTGGCGATGCAGTATGTTGGTTTATCAATGGCGTTGGGTACTTTTTTAGCCGGTGTTTTATTGGCAGATTCAGAGTATCGATATGAACTTAGGTTGGATATAGAGCCAGTTAAAGGTTTGTTATTAGGATTGTTTTTTATTGCTGTTGGCATGTCGGTAGATCTATCTTTATTGGCTAATGCGCCAGCTATTATTGTGGGGGTTGCATTACTTATTGTTGCTATTAAAGCCTTAATTCTTATTGGTTTGGGAAAACTATTTAACTATCAAACAAGGGACGTTTTGTTATATGGCGTAACACTGTCTCAAATTGGAGAGTTTGCTTTCGTGATTTTTGGATTAGCCTTATCAGAAAATACAATACCCAGAGAAACTTACAACATGCTGAATGTGATTGTTGCAGTCACCATGCTGATTACACCTGTACTTTTTTTATTGTATGAACGTTTTTTAACACTAGACTGTGGTGAGCGTCCAAGTGATGAAATAGTGGAAGTCAATAATGTGATTATTGCTGGCTTTGGTCGTTTTGGACAAATCGTTGGTCGTGTCTTACACGCAAAAGGTATTAATGCGACGCTCATCGACAATGATCCTAATCAGGTTGATTTAATGCGTGAGTTTGGTTGGCGCTGTTACTATGGTGATGCATCGCGACTAGACTTGTTGGAACAGGCTGGTATTGCAGATGCAAAACTGTTGGTGATCTCTATTAATGATCCTTTAGCAACATTAAACATGGCAAAATTGGTGAAAGAACGTTGGCCTAGTGTAGCAATTGTCGTAAGAGCAAGAAGCAGAACGGATGCTTTTGATCTACGCGATCTAGATTTAAACCCAATTCGTGAAACATTTTATTCTGCTATCGAAGCAGCCAAACAGTCCTTGGTGGCGTTGGGAGAGTCAAAAGTGGTCTCTGATAAATTTTTAAGACAATTTGAAAAACATGATCTAGAGCAACTTGAGTCAACTAGAAAAATTAGACATGATATGAATGCAGTTTATAGTTTGTCACAACAAGGTCGGCAGGATTTAAAAACACTATTTGAGTTAGAGTTGGCTGAAGGAAAATCAAAATAATGAAGATAGTTTTGGCAGCTATATGCTTACTGATAGCAAACACTGCTTTTTCAGAAGCAATAACACCAGCACTTAAAATTAAGCAGATTGAAAAAGGCATCTATCTACACACCTCCTATATGCAAGTTGATGGGTTTGGTATGGTTGACTCAAACGGATTGGTTGTATTAGATGGCAAAGATGCCCACATTATTGACACGCCATGGTCAATTACAGATACGGAAAAATTAGTTCGTTGGATAAATGACCAAGGCTATGTGTTAAAAGACAGCATTTCAACGCACTCTCATGCTGACAGAACAGCTGGTATTGTATTTCTTAATTCAATCGCTATACCCACATATGCATCGAAGTTAACGAACAAAATACTAGAACAGACGGGTAAAGAAACCGCTAGCAATACGTTTGAACCTAACTATTGGCTTGTAAACGATAAAATACAAGCTTACTTTCCTGGTGAGGGGCACACCAAAGATAATTTGGTGATATGGCTACCACAATCAAAAATTCTGGTAGGAGGCTGTTTAGTCAAAAGTATTGAAGCTAAAAATTTAGGCTATATAGGTGAGGCCAATATTGTTGACTGGCCTGCCTCTATTGATAAACTGATGAATGAATTCAAAAGTGCAAAATTGGTCATACCTGGGCATGGCGAGGTTGGAAATCAATCTTTGCTAGCCCATACAAAAAAACTGATTCAACAATCACTACACAACTAGGTTACTGTTTATCGATGAAACTTTATCCATCCATTGCTTCATTTTTTATATTTACCTTATTTGTCATATCAGCATTTGCCCATGATGCGCCTGATTTAGGTAGCAGGTTAGAGCGCTATTCCTATCCGTTTCCAGTAAAGAATTTTTCTATAAAAACACAAAATCAAACATTAGAAATGGCTTATATGGATTTGCAACCTAAACAGCCAAATGGCGAAACAGTGTTATTGCTACATGGTAAAAACTTCACTGCAGCCTACTGGGAAGAAACCGCAAACTTTCTAACTGGTAAAGGTTATCGTGTCGTTATGCCAGATCAAATTGGTTTTGGGAAATCATCTAAACCAGCGCATTATCATTACACGTTTCATACACTTGCTAGCAATACATTGGCACTTCTAGATCACTTGGATATTCAAAAAACACATGTACTGGGTCATTCTATGGGTGGTATGCTGGCTACACGATTTGTATTGATGTATCCACAACGTTCAGAATCACTCATATTAGAAAACCCGATTGGACTAGAAGACTGGAAGACTTTAGTTCCCTATCCAGGTTTAGCATCATGGTACAAAGGTGAATTAAATAAGACGCCTGAAAGTATCAAAAAATACCAGCTTGAAAGCTATTATGATGGTGAGTGGAAAGCAGCTTATGATCCTTGGTTAAATATACTCGCGGGTATGATAAAGAGTGAAGACTACCCGACTGTTGCATGGAATCAGGCACTTACTTACGATATGATATTCACACAGCCAGTAGTCTACGAGTTTCCACTGGTAAAAGTGCCCACCCTATTGATAATTGGGCAGAGAGACCGTACCGCACTCGGCAAAGGATCCGTGTCCAAAGAAATTGCCAAAACAATGGGCGATTACCCGAAGTTGGGCAAAAAAGTTGCAAAGATGATTCCTAATGCAACATTGGTAGAAATTGACGATATTGGTCATTTACCACATATTGAAGCATTCGATCTATTTATTAAACCGTTAATCGCGTTTTTAGAAACAGAGTAATATAGTGTTTTAGCCCTACGCAGGCTAGAAAAGGTTGATTATTGTAATGAAAAGCAATAAAGCGAAGCGTTCAATTTTGCCACTATTATTATTGACACTACTAGTAGTGGGATTTGCAGGATATTATCTATTCAATTTTATTTCAATACAACAATACATTAACAAAGCGCTTCAGCCAAAAGAGTTGACTATGCGTGAATACTCACCAAAAATGTCCATACAAATTTGGGTGGCCCAGAGGTCAAAATACCTTACTACTTTGCTGAGTTTGTGGAATTTGATGGAGACCCAGATTTTGGAAAAATGCGTAAAAGGCAAATTCCTAAACGTACTCCTGAATCAATAATAAGAAGTTTTGGTTTCCCAGTTCGGTATCCTGATATGACTGGGTTAAGCACACCAGGAATAAGGATAGAGAAGCGCAAACAATCACTAAAAACTTCAATGTGGATGAGGGTATCTGTCTTATCAGGTCAGTTCTTTCCTGGAACAGGATTTTTAGACAGAAACTACAAAGGAACACTAAATCCTAGTGTAAAAAGCCCTTTGTTTATCTATGAAAAATTACCAGAGCAACAATTTGGT
The DNA here is from genome assembly GCA_041603755.1 of Methylophilaceae bacterium. Lineage (GTDB taxonomy): Bacteria > Pseudomonadota > Gammaproteobacteria > Burkholderiales > Methylophilaceae. Next base: position 4,317 of record JBFIDU010000034.1, on the reverse strand, counting down.
TTAGATGTGTACGTAAACCCTGGCTTTGATCCAAAAACTTTACATTTATATAGGGATCACGAATATGCCAGAGATGTGTTTTTTCATCAAGATAGTAGTGGCTCTGTTAATGCAATGATTACCTGTATCAATAAAAAAATAGAAACTGCACAGTGTAGATTAAGGTTTAGTTTAGAGCCCGAAGCCAAAGTTGCTATAGATGTAGTTTTTCGAAGAGGTTTACTGCCTAACTGGCAAGATATAAAAGGATCAGTCAAAGATCTACTTTTAAGTTTTGCAGTATGAGCCAACTGGGTATTGATTTGTAAATAATTTGTACTTGGAGATGAGGAAATAAAATGGTTTTGCAGTTAACAATAACACAATTACAACAAGCCTTGAATGATATTAATAATGCTGGGTATGTTGATTCTGTTAAGAATTCTATAAAGCTTAAGAAAGCAATTATATTTATGTCTAGACTTTTGCATTTACTTTATATATTGACACTAGTTGGCTTGTTTTTTTCCAGCCACAGCTATGGACATGATTCATATTGCCCTACAAAGATAGATAGGCTTGATCCAGTTCAATTAAGTGATGTAATTCGAGCAGAAAAATCAGTTATGAAATTGGTGGATTATCAAGAGTTTCAACAGCAAGTCAAACATAGGCTGCTTTTTTCTACAATCTATGATTTTGGTCCAAATGATGAATGCATGCTTTTGGTTACTGTAAAGATAGATAGAAAAGATTTTAATGCATACCAGACTTGGAAAAGTTTTCTAGTAACAAGAGCAGGTGATATTAAATATGTTCAGAATCAAGATGGTGATTTAGTAGATTACAAATAACTATAGGGATAGTGGACTGAAATCGGAATCGAACTGACAATCCTTTCTTTACAATCTCCTGCACCACCTCTGTCTTAGCTCAGAGTAATTAAAATATACTTGTACATTCGCGCTAGATGCAAGCAATCCATTTATTCAATATAAAGCTAAATTAATAAGTAATAATTAATAGTTGGTATGGTGCTGGGATAATTTGGAACCGAGGTCAGATTTAAAAACTTTATTTGCTGCTGAAAATGCACATCAATCAGCACTGTAATAGCCAAACATACAAACCATAATCTTTACTTTTGATTTATTGTAAAGAATCTTGTATCATTATTACTAATATTTAGTATAGATTAAAAGGAGTGCATATGCCTATTGTGAGTAGTAAAAGACAAATAACATTACCAATTACCGGATGTAATGAACTAGGTATCGAAGCCGGTGATGAAGTTGAGATTCTAAGATATGGTAATCAATTTAATATCATCAAAAAAACCAAAGGTAATGCAGCAGGTGTTTTAAAAGACTTAAAAGCGGATGAATCAATTACTGATAAAGATTCTTTGCAAAGCCACTTTTCATGATTGCAATAGATACTAATGTATTGCTCCGCTATTTACTAGCGGATGATAAAAATCAACATGAGGAATCAGTTCAACTGATAGAGGGTAATAAATCTGTATTGATTACGGATATTGTCTTGGTTGAAATGGTTTGGACATTAACTGGCAAGCGATACAGTTTAGATAAGGTAAATCTGTGTAAAGTATTACGATCATTGATTGGTGATAGTGCTTTTGTTTTTGAGGATGTACAAGTTGTTTGGTCGGCTTTAAAAGAATATGAAGAGGCGCTCCCAGTTAAAGGTAAAGCTTTGGATTTTCCCGATGCGCTTATTACAAATAAAGCGAAGCATGTGGCTAAACTAAAAGGTGAGGAACTAGAGGCTGTATATAGTTTTGATAAAGCTGTTAAACAACTGAAAGGCGCAAGGGTCTTATAAAAACCGCACATATGAAAAACATATAGTCACTTCACAATTACTTTTGAGAGTTGGTTTATAAAAATCTAATCGTCATCATTTTACAAAAAAGGGTAAACTAGTTTGTAATCATAATGAAGATTCCATATGCCACTGATAAGAATAGATGTAACAGAAGGACGCACTGACGCTGAAATTAAAACATTAATGGATACGGTGCAAGACTGTGTCGTAGAAGCGTTTAAAGTGCCAGTAAAGGATAGGTATCAAATCGTGACAGAACATAAGCCGGGCAGAATGATTTTGCTAGATACTGGATTAGGCTTTGAGCGCACGGAACAAGCGATAGTGATTCAGGTATTTACCAGCCCGAGAACAACTGTGAATAAAAATAATTTTTATCAATTATTAGCGACAAACTTGGAAGCAAAATGTGGTTTAGATCCTAAGGATTTATTGGTTTCTCTGATGACCAATACCGATGTAGATTGGAGTTTTGGTTTTGGTAAAACGCAATACTTAACAGGTGAACTCTAAAAAATAGCAGTTCATATTTTATATAAATTAGAAGCCTAAATATAGCAATGTGCTCACTATGAAAATTCAAAGCTTAGAAGTCACGCTTAGTACAATCGCGGAAAAACTAACGCACGTTTTTTCGCAGGCAGAGACATATAGTCAAATAGGGTTAATTATTGCTATCTATATCGTCGCCTATATTATGACGCGGCAATTGCGCCATTACATTCCTTTTTTAAATAACAATACACCAAAACCGGGCGATACGATTACCGGGTTTGATGTAGCGGGTAGATTGTTATTCCCAATCATCGCGATTATTTTGTTAAGGGTCTTAGTTGGCTTTAGTGAATATATCGTCGAGCATAGCTGGGTCGTGCAAGGCGCATTGGCAGTGGCAATTTTGTTGTTCGCTAATGATGTAATTAATTTACTAGTTAAGCAACCCATATTGATTGTCGTGTTTCGCTGGATTGGCATGCCCATCATCTTCTTTCACTTTATTGGTGTATTAGATGAAGTCATTAAAGTGCTTGATGCAATTGCCATCCAAATGGGTGATATCAGGCTATCCGTTTATGGCTTTCTACGTCTATTTATATTCGGCTCATTGTTGTTTTGGCTAGGTCGTCTATCGAATAGAACAGGACAAACGATTATCCGTAATCAAGCAGCCTTGGATATAAAGACCAAAGAGTTATTCGCTAAACTCTATGAAATAGCACTCGTCTTCATCATCATCCTATTGTTGCTTAAATTAATGGGCATTAATTTAACAGCATTAGCCGTTTTTGGCGGTGCAGTCGGTGTTGGTCTTGGCTTTGGTCTACAGGCAATTGCGTCAAACTTTATCTCTGGTGTCATTATCATTATTGATAAATCTGTTTCGGTGGGGGATCACATAGAAATGGAAGATGGCAAATCCGGTGTTGTCACGCAGCTGAACATGCGGTCAACTACCCTAGAAACGTTTGACGGCAAAGACATTGTTGTACCAAACGAGAAGTTCATCACCAGCTCTTTCACCAACTGGACGCATAAAAATAAAAAACAACGTTATCGCGTTGATTTCTCGGTTGCTTATAAAACCGATGTTCGCAAAATGGTTGATTTGATCAAAAAAGCTGTTGCTTCACACCCGCAAGTACTAAGTGGAGATGACCTTCCCATCGAAGAAAGACCAGACTGTGAAATAGACAGTTTTGGTGATAATGGTATCAACATGTTTGTTGAGTTTTGGATGGAAGGTATTGATGACGGTAAGAATCGTGTAGGTGGCGATTTGTACTTAATTATCTTGGAAACACTACAACAAAATGGTATTGAAATCCCATTCCCGCAAAGAGAAGTGCGTATCTTAAATCCAGAGGAATAAATTATATCCAGATTGCTTAGCATCAGGTGGAGCCGAAAAGTATTATATTTACCAGTTAACTTTGTATAAGTTAAGAGCTACCGTCTCGCCATTCTGCTTTCAACAAACGATCATGGCGCTCTTTGCCTAATCGTTTGATAAATGAACAACGTTGACTATGTAAAGTCACACCGCGGTCACGTGTAACATAACCAATAATTGGTGTAGGGTAGATTGGCTTACAGCATTTCGCCACATTGGTTTGTAGGTTTCCTAATCCTTCTAACGTAACTTCGCTTGTAACCTTATGCGTATGCGGTTTAAGCGCTCTGGCAGGATTAAATTTTTCAACTGGCTTTGGATTAACCACTTCTTGAATAGCAGAAGCGATTTGATGCTCGCTGATATCCCCGCGACCAATCGCAATTAAAAAATCTTCCAATTTATTGAAGTGTAATTTCTGGGCAATTTTTTCTTGATTAATCGCACCGACACCAGCGCGGTGGAGTTCCTTCTCTAATTTATCACGCCCACCTGATAAGTGCTCCTCTGCATGCTCATGCCTAAACCAATGTCTAACCTTGGCCCTTGCACTGGCCGTTACCAAGTAACCAAGCGTTGGTCTTAACCAATCTCTACTG
>JBFIDU010000033.1:0-11993 GCA_041603755.1 Methylophilaceae bacterium | reverse complement strand
CTCCAGTTCTGCTTGGCGAATATCAGGGCGGTTTTCCAAAAGTTCTGATGGTAAACCAGTTGATAACACTTTTGGCTGTAAAGCCATAAAACCTTCACTGCTTCTCACAATTGGCTGCGGTGTACGACCTAGTAAGAAGTTTATGCGATTTTCTAGCTCTACTTGTTTTTGCTTAATGACATAACGGCGACTTTCGTTTTTCTTGACCTCTGCTTCAAAGCGTTTAACAGCTAGAGCAGAAGCACGTGCGTATTGTTTAAGTTCTTTCGTCGCAGCTAAAGCATTTTGCTGGATACTGATATTTTGATCCAAGTTCACTAGTTGGTTATCGAGCGCGACAAGTTCATAGTAAGCATTACCAATTTCAGCGACCAAATTAGTGATTAAAAAGCGCTGGCCTTCCTGACTAGCCATATACTCCATGATAGCTATTTGGGTGGCATTGCGCAGTTTTTTCCAAACATCTAACTCCCAAGATGCTTGTAAGCCGAATTGGTAGTTAGGTAATGGATCTGGAAAGGATTTGCCTTCTTTAATTTCTAGCTGTTCCTCCACTGCGCCATTGCGGGTATAACGACCTGATTTCTCAACCTCTGCACCTGCCCCAATGCTAACAAAAGGCTTGTATTCACCTTTGCGCGCCTGTATTTCATTTGCTGCCATGCTGATGCGCTGGGCCAGTATATTGACTTCTTTGTTGTTGCTAATAGCGGTATCAATCAAGCGTTGTAAATATGGATCATCAAAAAAATCATACCAATCCAACTTTGCCGCACTGGCTTCATTCGAGATTTCCGTAGCATTTGCTTGTTGTGTATATGCATCTGGTAGTTGCGTATCTGCACTTTTGGTATTGATGAATGGTATTGCACAGCCTTGTATCATCAAAGCTAAGCTCGCCATCACTACTAAACGTAATGTGTTATTTTTCATCATCTTGATCTTCATCTCTCATATAGTGAATAGTTTCGGATAAAGGTTTGTGATCTTCTCTTCTAATCAATGACTTACCTTCTTCCATTTTGGCAAATATGTAGTACAACCCCGGGATGAGTAATACCCCAAATACCGTGCCAAATAGCATTCCGCCGAGCGCGGAAGTGCCGATTGTGCGGTTGCCAACAGCACCAGCACCAGTAGCAATCACCAATGGAATTAAGCCAGCAATGAATGCAAAAGAAGTCATAAGGATAGGCCTAAAGCGCTCTTTTGCACCTTCAATGGCAGCATCCCGTATGCTTATACCTTGCTGCTGTTTTTGTACGGCATACTCCACGATTAATACAGCGTTTTTACCTAGTAAACCAACAAGCATGACCAGACCAACTTGTGCATAAATATCATTAGCCAGTCCCAATATTTTTAATAGGAAGAATGAGCCAAAGACACCTGCAGGCAGTGATAACACGACAACAAATGGCAGTAAGAAGCTCTCGTATTGAGAAGCAAGCACCATGTAAACAAAAATCAGTACCACGACAAAAATCACTACCGCTTCATTACCACGTTGCGCTTCATCAAAAGATAGTCCTTCCCAACCAACATCGTAGCCTTGCGGTAGGGTAGCTTTGGCTACTTCCTGTACCGCTTTAATGGCATCATCAGTTGTGTAGCCTTTAGCAGGATTCGCCCGAATCGTCGCTGAGTTATATAAGTTGTAACGCGTGATTTCATTTGGGCCTTGTCTTTTCTTAAGTTTCATAAATGCGGAATAGGGCACCATTTCGCCCTCTTCATTTTTTACAAAATAATTTAAGACATCGCTGGGGAAACGCCTAAATTCAGGGCTGGATTGTACATATACCTTGAAGAAGTTGTTAAACCGAATAAAGCCTTGCTCATAGGTACTGCCTACCATAATGTTTAGGTTGTCCATTGCCTTACCGATTGATACCCCTTTTTGCATGGCTGCTTTGTTGTCAAACTCCAGCTCATATTGTGGGTAGTTCGCAGCATAAAACGTAAATAAACCTGAAAGCTCCTTACGCTTACCTAATGCAGCCATAAAGTCTTGGTTAATTTTGTCAAAAGCGTGGTAATCGGTACCATTGGTTTTATCCAATAAGCGCAAAGCAAGACCAGATGCTGCGCCATAACCTGGCACAGGTGGCGGTTCAAAGTATTCAATAACCGCACCAAAATTTTTGGTTTTTTCTTCTAGCTCTTCAATAATTTCATGGACCGACTCTTTGCGTTCAGACCAATCTTTCAGGTTGATCAAGCAGGTGCCTGCGTTTGAGCCACGACCTTCAGTTAATATTTCATAACCAGCCAGCGAAGATACAGAAGCAACACCGCCAACCTTTTCAGCAACTGCTTGTAAATCGCGCGCGACTTTATTGGTTGTTTCTAATGTGCTGCCAGGAGGCGTCTGAATAATGGCATAAATTTGACCTTGATCCTCGCCAGGGATAAAGCCTGCTGGGAGAGTTTCATTAATGATGAACATACCAAAGGCAAACCCACCTAGTAATAAAATCGTGACAATTCGTAAGGTAACAATTTTGCTCAGAATATTGGTATAGCGACCTGTCAAACGTTCGAACCAGCGATTGAACAAATCAATAAAAAAGCCAACCGGTGTTTTGCGTTTATGTTGACCATGCTGGTTTTTAAGCAGCATTGCACATAAAACAGGTGTTAGCGACAATGCAACGACACCAGAGATAATGATGGAAGCTGCCATAGTGATTGAGAACTGACGGTAAAATACGCCGACAGGACCTGTCATAAATGCTACTGGCACGAATACCGCAGTCATCACTAATGTAATGGCAACAATGGCGCCACCTATCTCACCCAACACCTTTTGCGTAGCCCGATATGGCGTGATTTGCGCATCTTCCTCCATTTTGGCATGCACAGCTTCAACCACGACAATGGCGTTATCAACTACAATCCCAATGGCTAAGACCAGCGCAAATAATGTGATTAAGTTAATCGTGACTCCAAACATTTGCATACAGAAAAACGTACCTATTAACGACACCGGCACTGCTAAAATCGGGATTAAGGTTGAACGCCAATCACCCAAGAAAATAAATACCACTAGCGCTACAAGTAAAAAAGCTTCCACTAAGGTATGTAAGACTTTTTCAATAGAAGCATCTAAAAATTTAGATACGTCATAATCAATTTCATATTCCATTTCTGCAGGAAAAGATTTTGATAATTCCTGCATTTTGGTTTTAACGTTAGCAATCACTTCACTTGCGTTACTACCGTAATTTTGTTTCAGGATAATGGCAGAAGAAGGATAGCCATCTTTATTAGAGTAGATGTCAAAAAACTCACTGCCCAGTTCAACTTTGGCAATATCTTTTAACTTTAAGATTTCACCATTTGAGTCTGCGCGAATAATAATGTCTTCATATTCTTCCGGTTTATTAAAGCGTCCTTTGTAAACCAATACGTATTCTTTGGATTGTGCAGCGATACCCGACGCTTGACCTAAACGACCTGGCCGACCAATGATACTTTGTTCTGCCATTGCTTCCATCACTTCCTCGATGGATACTTTATAGGCGCGCATACGTTCTGGATTTAGCCAAACGCGCATGGCATATTGACGGCTACCTAAAATCTTAGCGCTGGCAATACCATTTACCCGTTGAATTTCAGGTATCACATTGACATTGGCGTAGTTATACAAAAACTTTTCATCCGCATTTTTATCTTTACTGAACAAGTTGATGTACATCAGCATGCTGGGTTGCACACGTTCTACGACGACGCCTTCAAGTTGCACCAGTTCTGGTAATCGACTCATCACTTGGTCAATACGCGTTTTTACATTAATCATCGCTTGATTGGGGTCAGTACCTAATGCAAAAATGACCTGAATGGTTGCTTCACCGGCACTTGTAGCATCGGATACCAAATACTTCATACCAGGCACACCGTTGATTGCACGTTCTATGGTAATCAGTGATGATTGCACTAATACATCTGCACTTGAACCTGGATATGCAATAGAAACGATGACACGTGGTGGAGCGATATCAGGAAACTGAGAGGTGGGCAAAGATTTTATTGATAGCACACCTAAAAACACAATCATCAGCGATAGCATAATCGCCATGACAGGTCTTTTGATAAATACGTTAAACATAGTGGATAGCCCTTATTCTGCGTGCAGTTCTTGATCCGCCAGAACTTTTTCAGCGGGTTGGAAATTAACACTGATCTTGTCGCCGTTATGCACTTTACGTAGACCTTCAATTAATATTCTGTCGGTTTCTTTTAGCCCGTCTTTGATGACAAATACATGAGGTAGCTCTGCTGAAATGTGAATTAACCGCTGATTCAATTGATTGTTTTTATCAACGACGTAGACATATGTTTGGTCTAAAATTTCAAAAGTTGCTTTTTGTGGGATGAGGATGGCGTTTTTATGGGGGATTTCCATTTGGATGTTGCCAGTTTCCCCATGCCTCAGTATTTCTTTAGGGTTAGGGAAGGTCGCCCTAAATTCAATGTTGCCAGTTTTATTGTCAAAATCTGCTTCAATGGCTTCAATCTTTCCTGGTTCTTCAAATACGTCACCATTGGCCATTTTCAGTTTAACTGCCGTAGGTTTGGCTGCCTCTTTATTAGTTTTGTAATCCAGATATTCAGATTCTGGTACGTTAAAGTAAACCCACATCTTGCTGATATCAGATAAGGTTGTCAGTAAATCACCTTCATCAACTAAACTACCTACACGTGCATTAAATCGATCCATGATGCCGTCAAAAGGTGCATTGACATTGGTAAAGCTTAAATGGGTTGAAGCCAGATTTACCTCTGCATTGGCTTTATCTAACTTGGCCTTTGCTAAAGCTAATTCATTAGAAGAAACAATATCTTTATCCGCTAATGCTTTGGTATTTTGGTATTCAATGCGTACCATTTCTGCCTCTGCTTTGGCTTTTAATAAGTCAGCTTGGTAGACGTTAGGCATGATTTTGAACATGCGCTGACCTTCACTTACTTTTTGTCCTTCATCAACAAAAATGTTTTGCACGTAACCACGCTCCAAAGCGCGCATCTCAATATGTCTATGGGCATGAATTTGTCCAACATATTCCTTAGTGATGTTTATATCTTTACGAATAGGGGTGGAGACTAATAGTTTTGGTTGTTCTACTTTTTCTTGTTCATGTTTGTCACATGCACCTAAAAGCGCTGCAGCTATCACAAATGTGACAACGAGTTTATTTAACATAACGTTCCCTCAAGCGGTTAATTTTGAAATACGAATACGAAAGAATGTAACCTAGCTACCTTGAGAAAAAGCACAAATTAAGGCTCTAACATCTTTAAGAATTTGACGGATTATTCCATGACCAAATTAAAGAAATGATCCTGATTAAAAAGATGTCATTCAAACATTGAATACTTGCGATTAAGACTGAAAATAATGCGAAAGCATTATGAAAACAGATAACGCAAAAAGCCTAGTGCTATGAAACTATAGGTGTTTAAGACTAGGTTTTAGAGCGTTGGTGGTGAGCGAGATCTTGCCCGATATGCGAACCAAGAAGCGTTGGATTGCGCAATGGAAGTGTTGAGGGTAACCGACCAATCAAGTTGAAGGGATTGATCAAATAACGCTGCGATGATAAAGGAAGAATCATCATCCGCATTGTCTTCAAAGTCTCTCGCATAATCAGAAACTTCATGAATTGCCGTTGAGGATTGCAGATCATTTGGTACATGTTTTGCGCTTGCGTAGTAAGCCAAGCCCATAACGAAAAACGTTAATAGTGCAAATACAAAATGCCAGCGGTAGCGAAGCAATAACTGATAATGGAATTTATTCACGAAAATGATAATACTGGGTTTCTTTAAAACATCAAGCAAAAATTAAATTAAAGTATCCAATGCGAATCTATGATTAATAGAATCTCAAAAAGTTTCTAATCAGAACGCATCAGACGGTACATGGCTAAATTACCGAACCAATTAGGCATAAAGGTAACAGTATCGCCATCTGTGATGACTTTGCGTTCAATAATTGTGATTTGGTTATCTCTGCATAGCGCATCAAAATCATTGATGGTACATAAATGAACGTTCGGTGTGTCGTACCATTCATATGGCAAATCTTTTGATACTGGCATATTGCCAGTGATAATTTGCATTCGATTACGCCAATAACCAAAATTAGGGAAAGTGACAATTGCTTCTCTTCCCACTCTTAACATTTCTTGCAAAATGCCTTCTGTATTGTGCATGGCTTGCAATGTTTGTGACAAAATCACCGTATCAAATGAATTATCTTCAAATTCTGATAAGCCTGCTTCTAAATTCATCTGGATGACATCTACGCCATTGTTCATTGCGGCAAGCCAGTTATGATCATCCTTTTCAACACCGTAGCCTTTTATTTCTAAGCCTTCACGTAAATACCTGAGTAAACTACCATCGCCGCATCCCAGATCGAGTACTTTAGAACCAAAGCCCAGCCAAGCTGCGATAATCGCGAAGTCTTGGCGGTATAGTTCGGTCATTTGTGTCGATGTTGCGTTATGTGCCATATTAAACCTCAATCCGATCTAAATAACTGCGCATAATGGCATGATAATGTTCGTCTGGCATTAGAAAAGCGTCATGTCCATGGGCTGCTGTCACTTCAGCATATTTAACCGATAGTTCATTATCCAGTAGTGCTTTCACAATTTCTCGTGAGCGTTCTGGTGAGAATCGCCAGTCACTGGTAAAAGAAATAACTAAAAATTTTGCCCTGGCATTTTTTAATGTCGCTGATAAGTCACCATTGAGTGCGCTAGCAGGATCGAAATAATCTAAAGCTCTTGTCATGCGAATATAGGTATTCGCATCAAATTCTTTAGCAAACTTATCCGCTTGATAACGTAGGTAAGATTCCATTTCAAATTCAACATCAAAGCTGTATTTAATCGTGTCTTTTAGTCTACGACCAAACTTTGCGCCCATTGCATCATCAGATAAATAGGTGATATGTCCTAGCATGCGAGCAATACGAAGCCCTCTATGTGGAACAACGTTATGTGCATAGTAATCACCACCATAGAACTCTGGGTCCGTAATGATGGCTTGGCGAGCTACTTCATTAAATGCCATGTTCTGCGCAGTTAAATTAGGTGCAGAAGCAATAACTAACGCGTGTTCTATTCGCTCAGGGAAAGTAATACTCCATAGCAGTGCTTGCATACCACCAAGGCTTCCGCCAATAATCGCAGCAAATTTTCTAATCCCCAAGTAATCAGCAAGCCTGGCCTGAGACGCTACCCAATCGTCAACAGTCACTATCGGGAAGCTGGCACCGAATGGCTTTCCTGTTTCAGGGTTAATACTTGCTGGACCACTTGAGCCATGACAGCCGCCCAGATTATTAACGCCAATAACAAAAAATTTATTGGTATCGAGCGGTTTGTTCGGCCCCACTAGATTATCCCACCAGCCTGGATACTTATCGTCTGGGTGATGTTTGCCTGCTACGTGATGGGTACCAGACAGTGCGTGACAGACGAGAACAGCATTAGATTTATTGGCATTTAACTCACCATAAGTTTCATAGACCAAATCAAATTGCGGTAACACAGCACCACACTTTAACGTTAGCGATTCGTTAAAATGTGCGGTTTTTGGCGCGACTATTCCGATAGTGTTCACTTCTGACATCCGCGTATTATACTATGCGGCATATCAAAAAATCATATTCTTAGTTAAGGATGTTTATTGAATGAGCATCTCAGGTAAGTCAGCAATCGAATCTATCGTTAAATATGGTTTTATTGTTGATGCGTCTGTGTAGGCCTTTCTATATTTTCCTGTGCGGACCAAGACGCCATTAATATTAGATTGTTGTGCACCACCAATGTCTGAATCTATATCATCACCAACCATTAACACTTCCTGCGCATTAAGCTGCATATCTGATAAAGCTGATTGATAAAAGGCTGGTGAAGGTTTTCCAATAATCATCGCCTCAGTATTGCTTGCATATTCAAGCCCAGCGATAAATGCCCCAATATCCATATGTAAACCCGATTCAGTCTGCCAGAACCTATTTTTGTGAATTGCAATTAGCTTAGCGCCATTCATCAAACAGGAGAATACTTCATTCAGTAACGCATAGGACCAACTATCACCAATATCCCCAATGACAATAAAGTTGGCTGCTGTATCAGATTGCGGGAACTGTGCAAAATCATTTTTGACATCATCAGCCAATAATAAGCGACAAACAGGATTAGGCTGATTTTTTAGAAAATTGACCGCTGCTTGAGGTGCAGACATGATTTCGGATTGCACCACATTAAAGCCCATTGCATTGATCTTGTCTCTAATCGATTCTGTACTGAGGGTGCTTGTGTTGGTGACGAAACGACATTGATAGCCTTGTTTTCGGATTTTATCTACAGCTTCAATGGCCCCTGCTATCGGCTCTTTGCCAATGTAGAGTACACCATCCAAATCAAAGAGTATGCCTTTTATCGACTTTATATGATGCATCATGCACCTCCGTTTATAAAGTTTGACTACTAGTGCCAAGCAATATCTATGCTAAAACATCAATAATGTCCCAACGTTACACGGTGAATGCCTGCTAAATCTTTGACATGATGGATATCTGAAAATTCAGCTAATTTCAGTAATTCGGCCAATGCGGCGGCTTGATTATAACCATGCTCAATCATTAGCCAACCACTTGGTTTTAAATATAGTTTTGCATACTTAATAATATGTCTGATGTCATCAAGGCCATCCTGACCAGAGGCTAACGCATTGATTGGTTCAAAGCGTAAATCACCTTGATTTAAATGGATATCATTATCTTCAATATACGGTGGATTACTGACAATTACATCAAACGTCATATTACCCACTGCTGCATACCAGTTGCTTTGCAGAAATGTAACATTAGCAATTTTTAAAGTTTGTGCATTTTCAATGGCTACTTCTAGCGCAGCTTTCGAAGCATCCATTGCCATTATGTTTGCATACGGTCTATTTTTTGCAATGGCCAGTGCAATGGCACCTGATCCTGTACCAAGGTCCAGAATTTGTAAAGAATCTGAGTTTTCAAAACCATTTCTTAGCAGGTCATTCTTGCGCAAGCGGGAATCCATTTTTTCTTTATGATTAGACTCCCTTTTTTGCGGGGGTGACAAAGAAGATATATGGTCGTTTTGCGGAATCTTTGCTAATGCTGCCTCTACCAATGTTTCCGTGTCAGGGCGTGGAATCAGTGTGTTCGGGGTTACTTTTAATTTCAAGCCATAAAACTCGCGTTCACCTAAAATATAGGCAATCGGTTCACCGTCTATGCGACGTTTTAATAGGTCTTGGAACGTTTCATAATGTTGTGTGCTGATTTCATCATCAGCATGCGCAATTAACCAAGCATGTGAGACATTTAGGACATGTTCTAGAAGCAGTTGTGTCTCTAATTTTGCTTCGTTTGCAGGCGCTGATTTTTTAATCTTGATGCATGCTTCATGCAATGCGGCATGAATATTCATCTTGCATTTCTTCACTTTTAGTTGTCGTCACTCTTTAGTTTTCTTCACTTAGCATCGCCAACATATCCGCCTGATGCTCAGCTGCCAGAGGAACAATCAACTCATCCAGTTCGCCCTCAGTAATGGCATCAATTTTATACAACGTTAAATTAATACGGTGGTCAGTGATGCGGCCTTGCGGGTAGTTATAGGTTCGAATGCGCTGTGAACGATCACCAGAACCAATTAAATTACGGCGTTCGCTTGCGATTTTTGCATTTTGCGCATCTTCTTCCCGTTGTTTGATTCTTGCTGCAAGCACCATCATTGCCTGCGCTTTATTTGCATGCTGGCTTCGGCCGTCTTGACACTCAACGACTATACCTGTGGGCGCGTGGGTAATTCGAACGGCAGAGTCCGTTTTATTAATGTGCTGACCGCCAGCGCCAGAGGCACGGAAAGTATCAATTCTAATATCAGCAGGATTGATTTCAACATCGGCTACTTCATCTACTTCTGGCAAAATAGCAACTGTGCAGGCGCTGGTATGGATACGGCCTTGTGTTTCAGTATCGGGCACGCGCTGCACACGATGACCACCACTTTCAAATTTTAGTTTTGAGTACGCACCTTGGCCTTCAATTTTGGCAATAATCTCTTTATAACCGCCAACTTCCCCCTCGTTTGCAGATAGCACTTCTAATTTCCAGCCTTGTTTTTCTGCATAGCGACTGTACATCCGGAACAAGTCACCAGCAAATAAGCCTGATTCGTCACCGCCTGTGCCAGCGCGTATTTCTAAGATAACGTTTTTATCGTCATTAGGGTCTTTGGGGATCAGTAACTTTTGCAGTTCTAATTCAATTTCTTCAAGGCGCTTTTTACCAGTTTCAATTTCTTCCTGTGCAAACGCTTTCATCTCTGGGTCGCTAAGCATGTTATGTGCTTCTTTGATGTCTGCCTCTGTTTGTATGTAAGTATGATATTGCTCTACGATTGGCATGACTTCGGCATGTTCGCGGGTGATTTTGAGGTAGTTGTCCATGTTATTGGTGATGTCTTCAGAGGACATCAGGCGATTTAACTCTTCAAGGCGATCGCTAAGGTTGGCAAGTTTTTGTAAGATGCTTGGTTTCATGGTTTCGTTTGTTGCTGTGAAAATTAATTAAAGGTTTGCGTTATTGCTTGATTTGGTAAATATGTTGCAGTATTGCTGCAAGGCGCTCATGTTCATCGCCGTGGCTTTGGTTGAGCGCATGGCTTGGGGCATGTAAGAATTTCTTTGTTAAAGCGATACTGAGTAACTCCATTGCTTTTTCTGGGCTTTCGCCTCTTTGGATGAGTTTTACAGCTTTCTCTAATTCAGCAGCACGCATCCTTTCTGCTTGATCGCGCAGGGCTTTGATGGTTGGAACGGAATTACGCTTATGTAGCCACTGCATAAAACTTTCAACACGCGCCTCAACAATGCTTTCCGCAGTGAGTGCGGCTTCTTGCCGGTTTTCAATCCCATCAGTAACGACTTGTGCAAGATCATCGACGGTGTATAGAAAAACATCATCAAGCTGAGAAACTTCTGCTTCAATATCACGTGGCACGGCTAAATCGACCATAAAAATAGGACGGTGACGGCGTGATTTGACCGCACGTTCAACCATGCCTAAACCTACAATCGGCAGCTGACTTGCTGTACTCGTGATGACAATGTCAAATTCTGCAAAACGCTCTGGCAAGTCATTTAGTAATATTGCATCCGCGCTAACTTTTTCAGCTAGCTCCGAACCGCGTTCGATGGTGCGGTTTGCCACGGTCATGGACTTGGGTTTTTGCGCAGCAAAGTGATTAGCACAAAGTGCAATCATTTCGCCTGCACCAATAAACAACACTTTCTGTTCAGTCAAATTACCAAAAATACGTTGCGCTAATTTAACTGCTGCTGCAGCCATTGAAATTGAGCTAGCACCAATATCTGTATTCGTGCGGACCTCTTTTGCAACTTCAAAAGTCCGTTGAAACAGTTTATGTAGATTTGTCCCCAGCGTACCAGCTTCTTGTGCCGTTTTTACCGATTGTTTGAACTGTCCTAATATCTGTGCCTCACCCAAGACCATACTATCCAATCCAGACGCCACTCTAAACGCATGTTTTACTGCATCCTGATTCGCTAGCGTATAAGTATAAGGCTGGATGCGAGTGAGTTCTAAATGATGATAATGCGCTAGCCAGTTAATGACTGGTTCAGCATTGGCCGTTTGTACATAGATTTCTGTGCGATTGCAGGTTGACAAAATAGCAGCTTCATTGGCGTTTTTAATGGTCAAATCCGCCAGTGCTTCACGCATGGAATCTGGACTAAACGCGACATTTTCGCGAATTTCTAAAGGGGCGGTGTTGTGGTTAACACCTATCGTATACAGCTGCATTTCGCTATTTTACCAAGTCATTGATGCAGTTGGAAAATAAAGTAACGCATAAACTACGGTTTAGTTCACACAATCAAATAGCAAGCGCTTACGGAAAATG
>JBFIDU010000032.1:0-11993 GCA_041603755.1 Methylophilaceae bacterium | reverse complement strand
TGGTGAACCCCGTACCAGTCTCATTAGCGCGTGCTTTAGGTGCCGATATCGTCATTGCAGTTGATCTAAACTCAGATGCTCTAAATAGACATATGAATGCCCCAGAAGATACAAAAAAAATAGCTAGTAAAACATCTGAAGGCAATGACTGGGTCGATAAGCTAAAAGATAGCATTCGAGGGATTATGCCTAGCGCGCAACCATCATCGCCTAAACTACCCTCAATATTGGACATCATGGCAGCAAGCATTAATATTATGCAAGTCAGAATCAGCCGTAGCAGGATGGCCGGCGAACCGCCCGACTATATCATTACCCCTAAACTGGCACACGTTGGTTTGTTGGATTTTCATCGGGCACATGAATCTATTCAAGAAGGTAAACAGGCAACAGCTTACATAGCACAAAAGTTTATGCATAAGGATAAATAAAGTACGGGATATGCACTACTCCCCATATTTTGAAGAGTCATCCTTAATGAAAATACTGACGCGCTATTCATGAACATAGACAGACTATTTTTTGATGATTGGTCGATAATGATCTACACGAACTAGATATTACTAGATCGACTAATCAAAAGGAGAAATATTATGTGGACAACACCAGCAGCTACTGAAATGCGTTTCGGTTTTGAAGTAACAATGTACGTAATGAACAAATAAGCTTTCTAGCTTAGTTGTATCTACCAAGAACCTAGCCATCGGCTAGGTTTTTTATTGGCATTATCAAGAAAACTTTCTAAATGAGCCTGTCACAACACCCCATATCACAAACTGTGTTTCTTTAGTAATCTCAATCACTGGGTAGTCAGTATTTGCAGGAATCAAACGTGGCATACCCTGTTTATTTTTACCTAAGGTTTTTATCGTAAAAGCACCATCAATATAAGCCAGCACAATATCTCCGATAGATGCATGTTTAGCTCGATCAACTACCGCTTTATCGCCATCAAGCAATCCTGCATCGCGCATGGAGTCGCCAATAATCGTAGCAAAAAAGGTAGTCTCTGCTCGTGCTACTAAATACTCTGTAACATCCAAGCGTCTTTCTACATGCTCATCTGCTACATCTGGAAACCCAGCACGTACTTTTGATGCAAATAATGGCAGTGTTGCTTTTTGATGATGGATCGCTGGGTACTCGAATTCAGGTATACCAACCAAATCGGAGCTTACATCTTTCTGCTGCTGAGCGCGCGCGATCAAGTTAACCACAGCCCCTTTTTGGCTTTTTGGGATACGTATCACCGTAGTTGGTTCACTATATCTGCTAGAGCCTGCTTTACGCCCCGCATCCACCCATTTGACACCATGACCAATTTTATGTTGTTCTGACATTTGATTATTGTAACAAAAATCAAATAAAAAGCTGCATTTTTGAATGTAATATTTTAAGGCTTTTTAATAGCAAGTCTTTGCCGGCATCTAGGATAGTTGGAACAACCCCAAAATCGTCCACGCTTACTATCTCTCTCAACCATCTTAATTCCACATTTTGAACAAGTAGGTGTTTTATAATCTCCAGCTACCGCCAAAGCCAATAATTTTTGCTGTGACACTTCAGGCAGCCGTAAAATCATCGTGAGAAACATCTCCCCATTAATTAAGTTGATTTTATTAGCTTTAGCTGTTTTTTTAGCCTCTGCAGTAAAATCACCTGAGGTCATAAAAAAACCTTTGGCTACTTTTTCATGTGTCAACACACCCAAAAACTCGCGTATTGCTTTCACACCAACAAGCTTATTATTCCAAGATTTGCATTGCACTAAAGAGGTCGCATGATCCGGTCCGTTTTGATATAGCATAATATCAATACCACCGTCTGCACCGAGAGAAGTTGCTTTAGCCAATATTCCCTTCTCTAAATAATACCCCATCGATAGATCTTCAAACCGTTTCCACTCAATCTCTTGAATCACCCTTAATGACCAGCTTGTCGGCCGCTCTACGAATTCAGACATAGTGGTTCTGACAAAGGGCGATTCAGTTTCTTGATTTAAAGGAAATTTTTTAGCCAAATACGTTGCGCGCGCTTGTTGGTACAACTTGTAAAATGCAATACCAGCTAGAGTAATAATAATGACAAATACTATGGGACGGAGTGATTGGGAAATCTCAAAGAGGATATTGTTGTTAACAGATGGGAGAATAATAATAAAAACAATGAGTAATAACAGTGCAGTAAATGCCGATACTACCCAACTTCCTTCTATAAAAATCGCTATAGGAGACTGTTTTTTTCGCTTCCTCGCCATGACTCACTTTATCATTGTTTTATTGACGATAAAGATTGTGTCTGTTTGTTGCATTTCGGGCAAGTGCTAGCTGTATACGAGTGTATTATAAATCAAGCTGTCAGCCATCTATGGTTAAAGGATTCGACCTCAACCTTTAATGTCATGCCACAACGCTAATAAGTCACGTACTGCCTTTTTATAATCATCTGCTTTTGTAATAGCAGAAATCATGGCAACTGAACCAACTCCAGTTTCGCGAAACAACTGTTCTGCGCGAGATTGACTAATGCCACCTATTGCGACCAATGGGTAGTTATTACCCAATAATGCTACCCATTGTTTAACACGTTCTACGCCTTGCGGTAGCCATGGCATTGCTTTACTGGTTGTTTCAAAGACTGGCCCTAATGCAATATAGCTTGGGTTAATAGCAAAAGCACGCGCTAGTTCCCAATATGAATGCGTAGACACACCCAGCCTTAGCCCTGCTTTTTCAATCTCAAACAAATTAGCATCATGCAGATCCTCTTGGCCTAAGTGCACGCCATAAGCTTTATAGGCAACCGCTTGCTGCCAATAATCATTTACAAAAAAAGCAATAGATTTATCACAATATTGAATTGCTTTTTGTATTTCCGTTTTGCATTGTTCCTCTGTTAGGTCTTTAATACGTAGTTGTATTGTTTTTATACCCTCAGCTATCAGCTTCTTTATCCACTCGCAACTATCAACTACGGGATAAATCCCTAAACGTTGTGGGCATGGTGGAAAATTGAATGTTTGCCCTATTCCAGCTTCAGCATAAGTGAGCTTAGGCATGTCACATAACTCAACCTGATTAGATGCATGCGCAATTAAATGGTACGGTCCGATTCGATAGGCATTACGTATTCCTCTTGTAACATAGGCTTTAGCCAGCACTACAGCATCACGAACATCATAATTTAATGCTAGATAACTAGCGATGCTTGACGCTAAAACACAACCAGTACCTCTTACACTAATTGCTTGCTTATCAGCATAACAATAAAAAGAGTTTGCATTGTCACTATAGTAGTCAGTGGCCAACTTGCTATCCTGATGACCACCTTTTACAAGGCATGCATTTAAGCCATGATTAAACAAATAATTAACAGCATTTAAAGTCGTGTCATATTTAGTAAGCTGCTCTAATTCAATCGCATTGGGCGTTAGCAAGGTTATGTCTGTCAGCAGGTTTTCGATCAGATATTGTTGAAACTCGGGACCGACAGCTTCACCGCCTGAAGTACTAGCAAGCACAGGATCCCAAATAACAGGTACTTTGTGCTTATTAAGAATGGTCTTTACACAAGAAGCTATTGCTACATTAGGAACCAGGCCCACTTTGATTGCAGCAATGTCGAAATCTGCTACACATGATTGGTACTGCCTCATGAACTTTTCAGGACTCAGCGCCCCTAATGCGGTAAGGCCAGTTTGTGTTTGCTCCGTGAGACATGTCATTAGTGGAACAGCATGACAGCCATGCGCATGCACTGTTTGGCTATCGGCTATCATCCCAGCACAGCCTTGTGGGTCCATCCCTCCAATCAATAATATTGCTGTTTTATCCATGATTTTGCCAGATTGGTTGATCCAATATAGGTGTACTGGGCTTAGCATTGTTACGTTTTGGCATTATCCCTGCTTCATATGCTAAACGACCTGCGTTAACTGCTTGCGCAAATGCAGAAGCCATGATGGCTGGTTCTAATGCTTCCGCTACTGCCGTATTAAGCAAAATACCATCATAGCCAAGCTCCATCGCTTGCACTGCATCAGAAGGTTTTCCTATACCTGCATCAACCAATAAAGTCATATTTGGTAAACGTTTACGAATGGTCTCTAGGGCATAAGGGTTAATCAATCCCTGCCCTGTACCAATTGGCGAGCCCCAAGGCATTAATACTTCACAACCTAAATCTGCCAGTTTTTGACAGAGCACCAAATCATCTGTGCAATATGGAAAGACTTTGAAGCCCTCCGCTATCAAGGTTTTGGTTGCTTCAAGCAGAGCAAAAGGGTCTGGCTGTAAATTATAGCTATCACCTAGCACTTCTAGCTTTATCCAGTCTGTATCAAATAACTCTCGAGCAATACACGCTGTTTTTATTGCTTCCTCGGCACTATAACAACCAGCAGTATTGGGTAGTAGATGGCAATCCAGCTCTTGAATCAAACGCCAAAATTGATTACTGGTATCCGACTGTGATGGAATTTGACGTCGTAACGATAATGTAATGACCTGTGCCTGCGAGGCAATTATCGCATTCATCATTATTTGCGGTGACGCGTATAATGCCGTACCAATAAATAATCGACTTTGTAACTCGGTTCCGTATACCTGCCATGGTGAAGCTAATTGCATGTTAACCTCCGCTGATTGGCAATAAAATATCAACTCGATCGCCTGCATAAAGATAAGTTGCTACATGAGATTGCTTGGATAAAACCATATCATTAACAACAACTAAGAATCGCCCACTGATATTTTCGCTATCAATTAATTGAGCAACACATGTATTTTTTTGTATTTCCTTTGGTGTTCCATTTAAACTTATTTGAATCTGATCAGACATGAAATAACTCTCCAAATTGAATCGACTCCTGTTGCTCATTTAATAATGCCAATACATCAGTAATAATTGCTGGAGAAAATAGATAACCGTGGCGATATAAGCCATTCACCTGCAAACCCCAACTTGTGCGGCGAATTGTTGGCATATTATTAGCCATTGCTGGTCGGCAATGCGAAGCCATTTCGAGTATGCGCGCCTCTGCAAAAGACTTATTCAGCGTACACAACACTGACATCAGCTCAAGACCTGAACGAACGCTCACAGGCGACATATCATCATTTTCAATCACTGTTGCCCCTAACACATACTCATGATTGGGTCGCGGTGCTAAATACATAGGATATCGTGGGTGTATTAAGCGAATGGCGTGCTTAAAATCGACATCTGGCGCATACACACGTATTACTTCGCCACGCACACTGCGTAATCCCGCCATATCGCTTTTAGCACCGTTTCCACGACAATCAATAACCTCATCATAACAATCAGACTCACAATTAAAATATTGCTTTGATAGTTGTGCTATCGCTTCGCTAGATAAAGTCTTTATTGCCTCACATTTCTGCCAATTACAACGTGGTGAAGTCGTTAATATGGTTGTTAATTGTTGATACAACTGACGATTGTCCAAGCTAGACTCGTCTTTAAAAAACAGTGCGTGATCAAACTGCTGTGCAAGCTGTGGTTCTTTTTCGTGCAACCCTGATTGCGTAAGCTCAATATAGTCACTGTCTTCCAAAATGTGCTGTGCACGCTTAACAAAACGCGCCATTTCAGACTGATCCCCTTGATGTGCAACTACCAAAGTACCGTTGTTTTGATAAAAAACTGGCTCGGGTAGCTCTGCTAACCACTCAGGCCAAAGCTTGAGCGAAAGCGAACCAAGCGTCTTGACCATCCGCTCAGTTTGAACCGCTTCCGTTGAAGGCGATACCATAGAGGCAGCTATATAGCCTGCACTATCACTGCCTGTAAAATCATCTTTCGATAGCATATCGACATGATGTCCTAGTCTTATTAAGCGCCAAGCCAGCAAGCGACCTATAAGGCCACTACCAATAATCAAATATCGCTGCATTGTTATTAAACTTGCTGATAAATTTTGCTGCCGCCCGCTTTAAACTCAATTGATTTCTCTGCGAACGCTTCTTTTACATCATGTGAAATTTTCATCGAGCAAAATTTTGGACCACACATTGAGCAGAAGTGTGCTACTTTTGCAGCAGCCTTAGGCAGGGTTTCATCATGGAATTCACGAGCAGTGTCTGGATCTAAACCTAAGTTAAATTGATCTTCCCAGCGGAATTCAAAACGAGCTTTTGAAATAGCATTATCACGAATATCAGCACCTGGATGCCCTTTTGCTAAATCAGCAGCATGTGCTGCTAGCTTATAGGTGATGATGCCTGTTTTCACGTCATCTTTATTTGGCAAGCCCAGATGCTCTTTAGGTGTGACATAACATAACATTGCAGTGCCATACCAACCAATCATCGCAGCACCAATACCTGATGTAATGTGATCATATCCAGGGGCAATATCAGTGACCAAAGGGCCTAATGTATAGAACGGTGCTTCGTGGCAGTGCTTCAGTTGCATGTCCATATTTTCTTTAATTTTATGCATTCCCACATGACCAGGGCCTTCAATCATCACTTGCAAGTCATGTTTCCAAGCGATTTTTGTTAATTCGCCTAAGGTCATTAACTCAGCAAACTGTGCTTCATCATTAGCATCCGCTTGTGAACCAGGGCGCAATCCATCACCTAATGAGAAAGAAACATCATAAGCTTTCATGATTTCGCAAATCTCTTCAAAATGCGTATACAAGAAGCTTTCTTGATGGTGAGCCAAACACCATGCGGCCATAATAGAACCACCACGTGACACAATACCCGTTGTTCTATTCACCGTAAGCGGTATATGCGCCAATCGCACACCAGCATGAATCGTAAAATAATCCACGCCTTGCTCTGCTTGTTCTATCAAGGTGTCACGGTATACTTCCCAAGTTAAATTTTCTGCTATGCCATCAACTTTTTCTAACGCCTGATACAAGGGTACGGTTCCAATCGGCACTGGTGAATTACGAATTATCCATTCACGCGTCTGATGGATATTCTTCCCTGTAGATAAATCCATCACTGTGTCACCGCCCCAGCGGATACCCCAAACCATTTTTTCAACTTCTTCTTCAATAGAAGATGTCGTAGCGGAGTTACCTATATTTGCATTGATTTTGACCAAAAAATTACGCCCGATAATCATTGGCTCTGTTTCTGGATGATTGATATTAGCTGGAATAATCGCACGACCTTCAGCCACTTCTTTACGTACAAATTCGGGGGTGATGTGGGTTGAAAATCCCTCTGGTAACCGACCATCTTTATCTGCTTCAGTGCGCCCAATATTTTCACGAATCGCTATAAATTCCATTTCTGGTGTAATAATGCCTTGTCGCGCATAGTGCATTTGACTGACATTTTTACCCGCTTTAGCACGACGAGGGCGTCTATTATGTGTAAACAGTGGGATATCCAACAAAGCAGCTTCTTGCTGACGCGTAAACTCAGAGCTGTACTCACTAAGCTCTTCTGTATCATTTCTATCCTCAATCCAAGCCTTACGAATTGGTGGCAAACCCTTTTCAACATCTATCTGTTTATTCGGGTCGGTATAAATCCCTGATGTGTCATATACGTATATAGGCGCATTAACCTCGCCAAGTAGGTTGGGATTTTTGTTAGGTGTATCCGTTAACGATATTTTTCGAAAAGGCACGCGAATATCATCACGACTACCAACCACATAAGCCTTTTCTGAACCTGGAAATGGTTTTGTTGAAATGCCACTACGATTGGTAATATCAATAACGTTTGTGCTTTGTGAAGACATAAACTTCCCCTTTGCAATATAATCAAAAAATATCGGGGAAATCGTTGAGCCAAACAATGACTAACAAGAATTTAGCACCAATACAGCATGATGCTGCATCAAGTGCGATTGACGCTTGTTTCCTACGGAGGTTCTAGCCTCTTCAGGTTCAACGGGTTTAATCTCAGCTGATTATCAGCACCCCGACAAGAGCATTTATCATAATGCAAAAGTATTTTTTTTAGCAAGCACTATCTCTAAGTAGATCTTTATTTAATACATCTATCTAGTGGGTGATGCTTGCTTCTCTGGTGCCTCCTGTGTGGTATTAATCGCCCTAATTGGATATGGGATGACAATTCCCTCTTCCTTATATCGCTTATGCAGTGCTTTGATAAAAGCAGATTTAATAAAGAAGCGGTTAAAGTACTCTTTTGCGCGCAGCATCACAGTAAGGTTAATGCTAGAACTATCAAACGTATGGAATAGCACGAAAGTATTGTAATCTTCTACGCCATACTCATGCGTTTTTAATATCTCTCTAGCAACTTCTAGCGTTACCTTTTCAACATGCTCCAAATCACTATCATAATGCACGCTCACTTCCACAGGTACAGATAGCTCTTTCTCAGGATAGAAGTAATTAATAATCTTTGCATCGCTTAAATTGCTATTGGGAATAATCACCGTATTATTCGGTAGCATTTTTATCCATGTGGAGCGCCAACCAATTTTCTGTACAAAGCCCTGCTCCCCAGAATCCAGCTCAATATAATCATCAACGCGAATAGGCTTATCCATCACCAGTTGCACACCTGAAAAGAAGTTTTTAAGAGTTGGTTGTAAGGCCAGTGCAACTGCTAAGGAGGTAATGCCTAAGGATGCAATAACAGGTGTAATCGAAATACCCAGTGTACTTAGTAACACCAGCAAACCTATGCTTAGGATGACGATACGTACAATGCCTTTTACAATCGCTTCGCTATTTTTAAGTGTCTCAGATTTTTTTGCATAACTGCTGACGGTACCAGTTAAAAACAGGTTAATGAAAATAACAACCGCAACCACCACGCCAGATAGAAGCAATATGCGTATCAAATTGCTTGCAAAAGCTGTTTCCTTATCAAAATATACTAAGAGGCTCTTTAACAAGAGCAAATCAGCACAAAGAATTAAAATGGTTAACGGCCAATGTAATGCATTAATTAATAAGCTGTCTAATGCATGCTTACTGCGGGATAGTATTGATTTCAAGCGGCCCAATACAATAGACTTGATCAACAACATCAGCAAAAATGCACCAAAAAGGACAACAACCATGATAATGGATGGTGCATATGGCAAAGATAGAAACTGCTCTATTGCTGGATTGTCTAACAAAATAACCTTGAGTCAGTGAATTAATACATGATTGATGCAAGTTTTGCACCAACTTGCTTCAGCAAGAATAGATCAATGATTATGACTAGAAGTTACTTTGCTTTTGGTAGGTATTCAGGCGGCACAACATCCGCCCACTCTAGTTGATAATTCTCTGGATTGTTGCTTATCGCCTCTTCCAAATCTTTTTCAGTCGCCATCCCATTGATACGCCTTACCAGCTTACCCGCTGGGTTATACAAAAAGGTAATAGGTACCATATCAACTGATTGACCAATAACTTTGCTAGCGAGCTCGCCATCGGCCATCAATATAGGATAATCAATAAAATGACTTGATGCGAAGTCAGTCAGATAGTTTTTTTCAGGGAATTCAAAGCTAGGCCAGTCTATGGTCAGACCAATCACCATGGCATCCGTATTTTGATGCGCATTATGAAAATTCGTTAGATCATACAGCTCATGACGGCAATAAGGGCATGCAGTCGCCCACACATTAACGACAACCCATTTTCCATGCCCCACATATTCATTTAATGCATGCGTTTTGCCATCAATACCTTCTAATTTAAGTGCATGACCCGCAGCCAACAGCAGATGAGATGTGAACAACAGGTAAATAATAAGTACAAACTGTAATCGTAACCGCACGGTAAATCCTTGAATACTTATTTATTATTTAAACACAGCTTGCAACCTGCTAAAGTGTCTTTCATCACAAAAGCCATATATAAAAATACTTACACGTAAGATTAAACGCATAGTAGGTCTTAGTTGAATGTAAGTAATTGATATTTATTGCTGTTTAATGCTTTTAATAGCAACTTATAGGTGTCATGATCAAAAGCAAAAATCGTTTTACTTTTTAATGCATCTTCAAAATCAGCCTCATCATTAACGGTCGCTATGTGGCACCATTGGTCAAACAAATGTATATCAGTTCTACCCGTTAATGTGCATTGCTCTCTAATGCCAATTTTGCCTTGATACGGCCAGGCCTTTAATTTCTGTGCGGATAGTGCCTGTAGTACCCTTAAATGATGTATTTCCATTGACTCTTTTCCATCACAAACACCTTTGCATTTTTTTAACTGCGCGGCAAAACAGCGGCCTTTGCCTGATTCCAAGCCTAATACCTTAGGGCAAAGCTGATGCGCTTCAGCAATATTTCTCAATGCTTCGATGGCTTTTCTTTTTGAACGAAAAGTACCAAATAAATGCCCTAGCATACTCGGCTCAATTTCAGATTCGTTGACCAATGTCACTTGTGGTAAGGTGTTTGCATCTGCTGCGATTTGCCAAGTGCAAAGCTGGCGCTCTCTTCTTAATTGTCGGTTATGAATTGGCTGTCGATCTTTTATTAATTTAGATTCCAGCAATAGCGCACCTAGCTCACCTGCAGTTTCTGTCCACTCAATTCTTTTAATTTCTTGTGAAATCCGCATTTCTTTTGTTGAACTATGGTCGCCGCTAAAGTGCGATAGCACTCGGTCACGTAACTTCACACTCTTACCAATATACAGTGGCAAATCATTTTCACCGTAGAAGAAATAGACCCCAGGCGTATCAGGCATTTCATCAACTAACTGATGATCTATATTGGATGGCAAACTAGGTTGCTTGGATAGCTCTGCTGCCGCCTCTGCAACGCACTCTTTGCCCAACTCATTTTGGGCGGCAGCCACAAAACCAATCATTAGCTCTACATCGCCCATCGCGCGATGTCGCATCTCAGTCGTCAAATGATGCCGATGCATAATCGCATCCAGCCCATGCCCTCGATGCTGAGGGTAAAGCCTTCTTGATAATTTCACCGTGCATAACACACGTTGTCTTAATATTTGACCTAGCCGCCTATATTCGCTTTTTAAAAAACCATGATCAAACCTTACATTGTGCGCAGCCATCACAGAACCTTCTAAAAATGCAGCTAATTTATCTGCAACATCGGCAAAGATTGGCGCATCCGCCACCATCTCATTGGTAATCCCAGTTAAGCCTTGAATAAAAGGTGGTATGTTTGTCTCAGGGTTTACTAACGTTTGCCAGCGTGCAACCTCAACCCCACCCTCAAATCGCACCAGCGCTATTTCAGTAATACGATCTTTTAAAGGCGTCGCACCTGTCGTTTCTAAATCTAAATAGGTAATAATCGGCAGCATGTAATTGCCCTATATTCAAACAACATTAATTAACTCAACAGACATTATTCATCTCTTAAAAGTTTTTCTATTAGTTCTTATCAAGATTTATAAGCACTATCTCAGCCATAAACTACTGCAATAACAATAATCTGAGCGACTAATTCATGCTTAATACAGGAAATGAAATGAATGGTATCCATCTAAACTAGTATTAATGCATGCATACCAGGAACAAAAGAAAGGATTATGAAAATGAATTTATACAGAATATTAGATGAAACAAACTATTTAGTGAATGAATTTAACCAAAAAGGAATGGCCAAAGGTCATCTTGAAGTAGTTGAACAGTTGCATCCTGAACACCATTATCGAATTGATAAAGAAATCAGTAATAGAAACTATCAACCAGCCTATAATCAACCAAACTTAATTATCAACTTTGGTTGACAATAGTTTGTTGATTAGCGAAACTGCTAACGCAAAATCGACCCACTATATTCCATGGTATCTAGCGATATAACACTGTTCTGCTAGCAACTACGTTCAAAGGGAGCTTAAGCTCCCTTTTTACATCATTGTCATAAACTATTTACATATTTAGTTTATTATCGATAACTAATGATAACAGTTACCCACTGCTATCTTTATAAATGAAGAAATCAAAAGTTTCTTAAGGAGATTTAAAATGAACGACTTTCAATTTTGCGGCATCCCTAAAAGACACGACCCTTGCGTCACCAATAAATTCTTACAAGCA
>JBFIDU010000031.1:0-11996 GCA_041603755.1 Methylophilaceae bacterium | reverse complement strand
TGCTTTTTATTGGCTTTTAACTGGCAATGTGATTATTTGATCTGTAATTTTGCCATTTTCATCCTCAAAGCAGAGTCTAAATTCAATATTATCACCTGCTTTAAGCGGCTGTTTTAAATCAAACATCATTAAATGAAAGCTACCTGGTTTCAGTGTTACTGATTGGTTTGGCTCCAGTGGTAATGCTTCAAGCATACGCATTTTCATGATGCCGTTATTCATGGACATGCTGTGAATTTCAACAGATTCGGCAGCTGATTTCGCCTCGACGTAAACCAGTTTACTTTTATGCGGACTTTTCAGTGTCATATAAGCTGCGCCGACTTTTTGGCCTGGCGCGTTTTCACGCACCCAAGCATCCGAGATAGAGACTTCAGCAGTCGTTGTACAGGCAATCAGTAGCAGAAGAGATGGGATAAGTTTAAATAGATTCGTCATTTATATATTCGTTAAATTGATATTTATAAGAATGCGGTCAAGCAAAAAAATTCCATTAATTAAAATCTTTAGGAGGTGTTTTCTCTGGAATACGATAAGTCTCGTTTGCCCAATCACCCAAGTCTATCATTTTACAACGCTCCGAACAGAAAGGTCTGTAAGGGTTGCTCTGGTCAAACGCTGATAGTGATTTACAATTCGGGCAGGCAACTTGTTTGATTTTATTGGATTTCTTTTCTTCTGACATTCGTGCTAATAATCTACATCAAGTTACATAGGGTCATTTTAAAGTGGATGTCATGATCGCATTGCTTTGGTTTTTGTACAAAGTCCATCCCATGGAAACGGACATTAATCGCATATTTGTTTGCACTGACCTCTGCAAAATAAGTGCAATCGTCGGGCACTTCAATTTTGACCATTTGCGCCGGCTTGCTGCCGCCCAACATTTGCTGATAAAAGCCATTTTGGGCTACAAAGTCGTGTGTCATTCCACTGCCACGAAGAATATGTAGAATAATTTTGATACCTTCATACATCGGCAACAGTCGCGAGAGCCAATTATAAAAGTCATTTTCGCGTCTATCTTGATCTAGGTTGAGCCAATAGTGGTAAGACGGTAAGTCAAATTGGCAAACGCCACCAGGAATACCTGCCCGTTGTTTAATGCTCATTAACCATTCATTATCACGTAAGGATTGACCAACTTTTGTCTTGTCGGAGCGAAGGGCGCTCGCACATGCTTCGACATCATTAATTGTCTCGGTAAGCACTTCCTCAGATATATTGGGGTTGCCTAGTAGGTTTTGCATAGACAAAGCTTGTCGGTCTAATTCGTGCACAATGTCTACTTTAATGTCTGCGCGCTCTATAATATCAAGCATTTGCAGTAGTAGCATTAGCGCGCTATGGTGATTGTGCTGCTGACCAGACTCAACATGCAACAGCACTTTTTTGAATAGATCCTCTAATCTTAAAAGTGCACGTATGCGTTCATTAAATGGAAATTCGTAGCTAGACACTATAATGTAAAGTCTTGCAAACCATCGGTTGTAAATTGACGTGAATTATGAGATTGTTTTGCTAACTATGCAAGTTTTAATGTATTTTTGGTGTAAATTCTCAATTTTACGGCGTAAATCTGCAATGCTGCCATTATTCTCAATTAAGTCGTCAGCCATCTTAATACGTGTTTGACGTGGCATTTGTGCTTCGATAATTTGATGGATTTCGCGCTCTGTTAATTGGCTGCGCTGTTTAACACGTTCAATCTGTTTTTCTGGCTCGCAGTCTATGACCAAAATACGATCAATTGATGTGGCATAAATGCTGTCTTCTTCGAGCAAGGGAATTGCTAGCACAACATAAGGCTGGTTGCTGTATTGTTGCAGTTGTTTAATCGCTTCTTTATAAATGGCAGGATGTAGTATTTCATTTAATTGCTTACGGGCCTGATCATTAGCAAAGACAAGCTGACGCATTTTTGTACGGTCTAGCGCTCCTGACGCCGATAGATACTCCTGTCCGAAGATTTCAGCAATCTTAATAACCAATGGTTGTTTTTCTGCTGTTAATTGGTGGGCGATGATATCTAAGTCGACGATAGGCACTCCTAGCGATGAAAATATTTTTGTCGCTTCTGATTTACCACTGCCAATGCCGCCAGTCAGTGCGATTGTCAACATTACACTCGATACACTTTATATTAGATAGAAACTTGCGAGTTGCTGACCAAAAAACAGTGCAGCAATACCGCCAAGTGCTAGGAAGGGTCCAAATGGGATGGCTGTATTGCCAGTTTTCCCTCTCATTAAAATTAGCCCGATGCCAATGGTTGCGCCTAATACAGAGCTTAATAGAATCACCGCTGGAATGAGTTGCCAACCAAACCATGCACCAATTGCAGCAAGCAGTTTAAAGTCACCATAGCCCATTCCTTCTTTTCCTGTGACTAATTTAAATAACCAATAAACAGACCATAGAATCAAATAACCAACGGCAGCACCAATAACGGCAGACTTTAGATCAGCAAAGCCACCATTCAAATTAAATAATAAACCTAGCCACAGTAATGGTAGGGTGATGTCATCTGGAAGCAATTGTGTATCAAAATCAATAAAAGTGAGTGTAATCATTGCTAATGTAAATATCCAGGCAAAAATCGTAGTGGTTGAGTAACCAAACTCATATGCAACAAGACCTAACAAGACCCCCGTCAGCGCTTCTACCAAAGGATAGCGCATACTGATTTTTGTTTTGCAGCCTTTACATTTACCACCGAGAAATAGATAACTAACTACAGGAATATTTTCTAAAGCGCTAATCTGATGATTGCATTTGGGACAAGCAGATCGGGGGAAAGATAAAGATAGCTTATCTTGTGCTGGGACTTCTTTGCCTTGTAACTCAAGACAGTTGTTGTGCCATTCGCGCTCCATCATTTTAGGTAATCGATAAATCACAACGTTTAAGAAGCTACCAATCATTAATCCAAGCAGTACGGAGAACGTTATAAAGATCGCAGGGTCATTACTAAAGATTGTTGTTATAGGCGTTAAAAAGTTAAACATGCTTTCCCTATCATGATGTAAACTTTTCGTATCATCTCACCGTTAATTAAACTATGCAACGATGAAGGTTTGGCATAAATAATGCTTGAAAAAAAGTGAGTAAGCACCATTTATATAATGTCACATAGATAAACAGTAAAGGAATAGATGATGACTGACCTAAATGATTTACACGAACAATTGGCAAGTCTCATGGATAGGCATGATACTGACAGCACAGGATGGGACGAACCTATCATTTGTCGAGTAGAGGTCGACTTGCCTAGCTGGCTAACGCAGTTGTCTGGCGGAAGTGAATGGGAAGTCTATGGTGAAGATGAAGATGAAAACTGTATCAGCTTTGCACTCAGAGAAAAAGCAACGAAAAAGACACCCAAGACTGCAGAAGTAACCTTATATCATAATGGTTACGCCATCGTGGATGTCGAAGGGCAAGCATTATTTGACGGAACTTTGACATCAGGAACCAGCGAGTGTGCACACTTAAGCTACTACCATGCCGATAGTGGGGAGCCTGTTACATTAAATTAATAAACGGCTCGTCAATATACTTAAAGTTGAAACAATGGTTAATATTGACGAGCTACTGCGAATTCAGTGAGTTCAATCATCGCAGTTTTGTAGTCGGATAAAGGGAAGTGTGCAATGGCTGCGCAAGCTAGTGCAGCCTCTTTTTTTGCGATATTTAAAACATATTCCATCGCATTGGTTGCAGCGACAGCGGCTAACACTGCTTCAATATCCTCCAGCCCGCCTTCTTCAATCGCTTTTCGAATAACGGCCGCTTCTGTTTCGTCACTTTGGTGCATTGCATACAATAGAGGCAGCGTTGGTTTGCCTTCTGCCAAGTCGTCACCTAGATTTTTGCCTATTTTCTCAGCATCGCCATTAAGATCTAAAACGTCATCTACTAATTGGAACGCAGTGCCTAAATGCATGCCATACAAAGCCAGTGCCTCTTCGTCTGATGAGGAGTGATGTTCGCTAAGGACAGCACCTAACCTTGCCGCTGCCTCAAATAGCTTGGCTGTTTTGTAATGAATGACCTTTAAGTAAGCATCTTCTGTTACATCAGCTTGGTGTAAGTTAAGTAGCTGTAAGACTTCACCTTCAGCAATCGTATTGGTTGCATCTGACAAAATCTCCATGACACGCATATTTTGTAAAGCCACCATCATTTGGAAAGAGCGTGAATAAAGAAAGTCGCCAACTAATACGCTAGCTGCGTTGCCATAAATATGATTAGCCGTACTTTTGCCTCTGCGCAACTGTGACTCATCAACGACATCATCGTGTAACAACGTAGCTGTGTGAATAAACTCAATAATCGCAGCTAGCTGATGCTGTGCATGACCGATTGGACCAAACAATCCACTAGAGAGTAGCACTAGCGCAGGGCGCAAGCGTTTACCTGCACTGCTAATGATGTGGTCACCAATAGTGTTGATTAAGTTAACTTCCGAGTGCAGCGAGTCACGGATAACCGTATCGACTGCTTGCATGTCTGTTGCTATTGGGGATTGGATTTGGATTAAATTCACTGGTTAAAATAATTTCAGATGCGTCATATATTGTGGCGCATATTTTATCATAAGGAATAACAACCTTTGTGGTTAAGATTTATAAAGGTCCTATCATTTATCGTTTGCTTTATCTCGCAAATTTAGTATAATGCGCGATTCATTTGAACGTGTGAATCAAGGCAAAAACATGTACGCAGTTATTAAAACAGGTGGTAAACAATATAAAGTTGCTGCTGGTGACTACTTAAAAGTAGAAAAATTAGATGGTGATGTAGGCAGCAAAGTAGTGATTGATAAAGTCCTCATGTTGGCTGATGGTGATGATGTAACAATTGGCGCACCATTGGTTGCAGGTGCAAAAGTAAACGCAACTGTGCTTTCACATGGTAAAGGCGATAAAGTCAGAATTTTTAAATTCAATCGTCGTAAGCACTACCGTAAAACGCAGGGTCATCGTCAAAGTTTCACAGAAATTAAAATTGAAGATATCAATGGCAAAGGCGCTGCAAAAGCAGAGAAACCAGCAGTAGAGAAAAAAGCTGCTGCAGCAAAACCAGCTGCCAAAAATACTGCAGCTAAAAAACCTGCAGCAACAAAAGCGAAATCAGCAGATAAGGAATAAAACATGGCACACAAAAAAGCAGGTGGTAGTTCACGTAACGGACGTGACTCCGAGTCCAAACGATTAGGTGTTAAAGCATTTGGTGAGCAAGTGGTTTCAGCAGGTAGCATCATCGTACGTCAACGTGGTACAAAGATGCATGCTGGTGAAAATGTAGGTATGGGTAAAGATCATACGCTATTTGCTAAAATTGACGGTAAAGTAACCTTCTGTACAAAAGGTCCACTTAAGCGTCAAATGGTAAATGTAGTAGCAGTTTAAAAACTGTGCTTAAATAGAAAGCCCTGCCCTAGGTAGGGCTTTTTTGTTTTACATTCTTCTTGGGCAAAATTTGTTAGAGAAGCTGTTAATTTAAACAAAGCGTCTTTTAGATAAAGGCAGTAGAAATTATGAAATTCATAGATGAGGCGACAATCAAGGTCTACGCAGGCGATGGCGGCAATGGCATTGCTACGTTTCGTCGTGAAAAATACGAGCCAATGGGTGGGCCAAGTGGTGGCGATGGCGGTAAAGGCGGCTCAGTTTATGCTGTTGCTGACCGCAATATTAATACTTTGGTTGATTATCGATATACACGAACATTTCGTGCTCAACGTGGCGAAAATGGCCGCAAGCAAGAGCAGTATGGTGCTGGTGGCGAAGATATGGTGCTTCGCATGCCTGTTGGCACTGTTATCTCCGATAAAGCGACTGGTCAAACGATAGTTGATTTGGCAGTAGATGGTCAAAAAGTATTGCTGGCTAAAGGTGGTGCTAACGGCTTGGGCAATGTCCATTTTAAATCGAGCGTGAACCGAGCACCGCGGCAATTCACAATGGGACAAGAAGGGGAATCCTTTGAGTTATTCCTAGAGCTCAAAGTGTTGGCCGATGTTGGCTTACTTGGAATGCCGAATGCTGGAAAATCAACATTTATTCGCGCTGTCTCAGCAGCTAGACCAAAAGTAGCAGACTATCCATTTACGACATTGCAACCTAATCTTGGTGTTGTTCGAGTCGATGCGAATAGAAGCTTTGTTATCGCTGATGTGCCTGGACTTATTGAGGGTGCTGCAGACGGGGCAGGTCTTGGCGTGCGTTTTTTGAAGCATTTAGCAAGAACATCCCTATTACTGCATTTGGTTGATATTGCACCATTAGATGGTGTAACTGATCCTGTTGCAGAAGCCAGAGCGATTGTGAATGAATTAAAAAAACATGATGAAACGCTTTATGAAAAACCAAGATGGCTTGTTCTGAATAAAGTGGATATGCTAGAAAATGCAGACGAAGTCGTTAAGGCCTTCGTTAAAGATTTTGAATGGGATGGACCAGTATTCGCAATATCAGCGATTAACGGTAACGGTTGTAAGCAATTAACCTATGCCATTATGGAGCATATGGAAGCGATGCGCCTACGAGAGCAGGAAGAAGAGCACCAGAATGAGCAAGTCACTACTACACAACAGTAAAACGTTTGTTGTAAAAGTCGGATCCAGCTTGGTTACTCAGGATGGTCGTGGCTTGGACCGTGCGGCGATTAGAGCCTGGGTGTCGCAGATCAGTCAGCTGGTTAAGCAGGGTGCACAGGTTATTCTTGTTTCTAGTGGTGCTGTCGCGGAGGGCATGCTGCGATTGGGTTGGGAAAAAAGACCTAAAGAAGTCCATGAGTTGCAAGCGGCAGCTGCTGTAGGACAAATGGGTCTTATTCAGACTTATGAAAGCTGCTTTAGCGAACATGCTTTACATACCGCACAGGTGTTGTTGACACATGAAGACTTGGTTGATCGCAAACGCTATCTGAATGCTCGAACAACATTAAAAACTTTATTAAATCTCAATGTGATTCCAATTATCAATGAGAATGATACGGTCGTGACTGACGAGATTCGGTTTGGTGATAATGATACTTTAGCAGCCTTAGTCGCTAACCTAATGGAAGTTGATGCACTTGTACTGCTGACTGATCAGCAAGGGTTGTATTCTGCTGATCCACGAAAAAATAAAGATGCTATGTTTATTCATTCCGAGACAGCAGGGAATGTTGCGCTGGAAAAAATGGCATCTGGTGCTGGGACAACGATAGGTACAGGCGGTATGCTGACCAAGATATTGGCTGCTAAGCGAGCTGCTAACGCAGGGGTGCATACTATTATCGCTTCTGGGCGAGAAGAAAATGTCTTGTTACGTTTGCATTCAGGTGAGGCATTAGGTACGCACCTGAAATCAATCAGAACAAAAACTGCAGCAAAAAAACAATGGCTTGCAGACCATTTGCGTACTGGTGGAAAGCTTGTATTAGATAATGGTGCGGTGAATGCGCTAAAAAAAGAAGGTAAGAGCTTGCTACCAATCGGCGTGACTGATGTGCGCGGTGTCTTTGAGCGAGGCGATGTGGTGTCTTGTGTTGATAATGAAGGTCAAGAGATTGCGCGTGGAATTATTAACTACAACACACAGGAGACCATGTTGATTAAGGGGCAGTCCAGTCAACGTATAGGCGCAATACTGGGTTATGTAGAAGAGTCTGAATTGATTCATCGTGACAATCTGGTTGTGCTTTAGAGATTGTCAGTAGCATAGTGTTAAGCTCGACAATCAATAAGAATGTAAGCGAAAATGGTAACTGGGCATCATAAAATGAAAAACTCAGCATTTGGCGAAAAATGAGATTATTTAGGAAATAACATGGATAAAAAACAACCATTGGTAGCAATCATTATGGGATCAAATAGTGATTGGCCCACTATGAAACATGCGGCACAGGTGTTAGCAGATTTTGATGTGCCATATAAGGCGGAAGTTATATCCGCGCATCGAACGCCAGATCAGATGATGGCCTTTGCTGAGAATGCTGCTCAGACAGGATATCAGGTGATTATTGCTGGTGCAGGTGGTGCTGCGCATTTACCAGGCATGGTCGCATCAAAAACGATTTTGCCAGTTTTGGGCGTGCCAGTGGCAACTAAATATTTACAAGGCCAAGACTCATTGCTATCTATCGTTCAAATGCCCAAGGGTGTGCCAGTAGCGACTTTTGCAATAGGCGATGCAGGTGCAACAAATGCTGGTTTATTTGCAGTTTCGCTGTTAGCAAATCAGAATATTGCGCTATCAGAAAAGCTCAAGGCTTTTAGACAAAAGCAAATTGAAAAAGTAAATGCAATGGAGTTAGACGATAAACCATGACGAAAAATGTAATTTCTGCGCCAGCAATGCTGGGGATGTTGGGTGGTGGTCAATTAGGGCGCTTTTTTGTGATAGCCGCTCATGAAATGGGCTATAAAGTGACCATTCTTGATCCTGATAAAAACAGTCCAGCTGGAAAAATTGCGGATGTACATCTTTGTGCTGCTTATGATGATGAAGGTGCACTAGATACCATGGCCAAAACCTGCGCAGCTATATCAACTGAGTTTGAAAATGTGCCCGCGCAAACGCTCGCAACATTAGCAAAATCAACTGTTGTTCATCCTTCTGCCGATGCGGTAGCGATAGCGCAACATCGAATTAAAGAAAAAACCTTTTTTAAAGACGCTGGGCTGCCTGTAGGGCCTTTTATTGCAATTACACAAGAGTCTGATCTGCCAGCCGATGGCGATATGTATCCAGCTGTACTCAAAGTAGCACGCTTTGGCTACGATGGTAAAGGTCAGGCGCGGGTTTCTAACAGAGAAGAAGCCGTGGCAGCGTTTAAAGATTGTAAACAAGAGCAATGTGTTTTAGAAAAGATGCTCAAGCTTGATTTGGAAGTTTCGGTTGTTCTTGCCAGAGATGTTCATGGCAATATTGAAACATTCCCCACAGCAGAGAATGCACACTTAAACGGAATTCTGGATATTTCTATAGTCCCAGCGCGCTGCTCGCAAGTGATTAAAGCAAGAGCGCAAGAATTAGCAAAAAGTCTCGCGAATAAGCTCAATTATGTTGGTGTATTAGGCGTTGAGCTTTTTGTGGTGAACAATGAGCTATTAGTGAATGAAATAGCACCAAGACCACATAACTCTGGACACTATACCATTGATGGCTGTGTCACAAACCAATTTGAGCAACAAGTACGTGTCATCACAGGTATGCCCTTGGGTAGCCCATCACTTCATAGCCAATCTGTTATGGTGAATATTTTAGGTGATAGTTGGATTAGTGGTGCTGAACCTGCTTGGCATAAAGCCCTAGCCCATGGCAATGTGAAAATTCACTTATATGGTAAGCATGAGCCACGTAAAGGCAGAAAAATGGGGCACTTTACCGTGATTGATAAAGAGCAAAAAGATGCCATTAATACCGCTTTAATTGCGAGAGGTGAGCTCAATATTGGGCTGTAATTTTAGCCAAAAGCTATAGATAAATAAAAAGCCGAGCAATGCTCGGCTTTTTAATATTAAACACAACCCTTAATTACTCAGCTTTTCCGCCATTAAGTTCATCTTGTAAAGCCTTTAGCTCGTCCATTTTGCCATCACGTGCTAGTGCAGCTTGTTGCGGCCATGTATCTGGCTTATGCATTTTAAAACGCGGACCTGCTTTTTCTAATACAGCAGTAAGTGTTTCAATTTTTGCATCTGCTAAATCAGCGAAAGTTGAAATACCTTCTTCATTTAATAATGTTTCGATTTTAGGACCAATGCCTTCAACTGTTGTTAGTTTGTCACCTTTGCTTGCAACAGCTTTTTTAGGTGCAGCAGCTTTTGCTTCAGCTTTTGGTGTTGGTGCTTTTTTGGCTTTTACTAGTTTAGGTGCTTCGCCACCCATCGCTTTAATTTTTGCGCTTAAGCGGCTTTTATGACGTGCTGCTTTGTTTTTGTGGATAATACCTTTATCAGCAATACGGTCAATCACGCTTACGTTTTCACTGTACGCGGCAACAGCAACAGCTTTGTCACCTGACTCGATTGCTTTGACTATTTTTTTCATTGCAGTACGCATTGTGGAACGTAATGCTGCATTGTGTTGGTTTACTTTAACCGATTGGCGCGCGCGTTTGCGAGCCTGTGCTGAATTTGCCATGAGTACTTTGTCCTAATGCTTAATCTATTTATTGGTATGTGTTGAATACGAAACCGCGTATATTAGAGTTTTTTCCACCATTTTGCAAGGAATAACTCAAATTATATCCAAGCAATGATACTGCGATAGCATGCTAGAATCTGTGCAAACGATAAATGAGACTTTAAGAATACCGTATTAACACTTCCATGAATTTACTCAAAACGTTATTTACTGTTGGCGGGCTGACGTTTACGTCACGCATCCTTGGCTTTGTTCGCGATACCTTGATTGCAAGAGTGTTTGGTGCGGGCATGATGACTGATGCGTTCTTTGTCGCATTTAAAATACCAAACTTGTTGCGGCGCATTTCAGCTGAGGGTGCGTTTAGTCAAGCCTTTGTGCCAATTTTAGCAGAGTATAAAACGCAGCGGTCCGTCAGTGAAACGCATGCCTTAATTAATCATGTTGCGACCTTACTAGGTCTATTTTTGGTATTGCTTACCATCATCGCGATGTTGGCAGCGCCTTGGATTATTCTCGTCAGCGCCCCTGGTTTTGCGGCAGATGCAACAAAATTTGAGCTGACCGTTGATTTATTGCGGATTACCTTTCCTTATATATTTTTTATATCGCTGGTTTCATTGGCAGGTGGGGTTTTAAATACCTACGGTAATTTCTCAACGCCAGCTTTTACGCCCGTTTGGCTCAATATTTCATTTATTGTCGCAATGCTATTGGTAGCTCCCTACTTTGACCATGCGATTGAGGTCTTAGCATGGGCTGTTTTTGTTGGTGGAATATTACAGTTATTGTTTCAATTACCGTATTTAAACAAGCTTGGTCTGTTACCGAGATTTTCATTAAATTTAAAGGATGAGGGCGTCTGGCGCATCCTAAAGTTAATGGGACCAGCCGTTTTTGGCGTTTCAATAGCGCAGATATCTTTACTCATTAATACAATCATCGCTTCATTTTTGGCGAGTGGCAGTGTGTCATGGTTGTATTACGCAGATCGGTTAATGGAATTTCCTACCGGGTTACTGGGCGTTGCTTTAGGCACAATTCTGCTTCCTAGTTTATCAAAGTCTGTCGCTGACAAGGATGATCATGAATACTCACAATTATTAGATTGGGGATTGCGCCTGACGTTTATGCTGGCATTACCTGCTGCTGTCGCGCTAGCAGTGTTGGCTGTTCCGTTGGTGACCAGCCTATTTAAATATGGTGCTTTTACCACACATGATGTGATGATGACTAAAGTGGCATTGATGGCATACAGTTTAGGTCTTTTAGGTTTGATTTTGGTAAAGGTGTTAGCGCCAGCATTTTATTCACGGCAAAACATTAAAACGCCTGTCAAAATTGCAATTTTCACGCTAATCGTTACCCAATTAATGAGTGTATTCTTTGTGTTTGGATTAGATTTAAAAGAATTTAAGCATGCTGGTTTGGCTTTAGCAATTGGCTTAGGGGCATGCGTTAACGCCGGATTGTTGTTTTATCATTTGCGCAAAAATGGACAATATCAAGCGCAAGCAGGGTGGTTTGTGTTTTTGTTGAAACTATTTGTCGCAGTGGCTGTGATGGGATATGCACTTTATTATGCTGCAGGTTCAGATCAATTGTGGCTAGGCTACAAGCTCTTGGATAAAATGCTACATTTACTCGGCTTGTTGGTTTTGGGAGCTGGAACCTATTTTGGCTTATTATGGTTGATGGGCATTCGAGTACAATCCTTTATGCGTCTCACAAAGGTATAAAAAGACGGATGCATATATATAGACACACGCAACTCCAACAACATCCATCACGTGCTTTGGCTATTGGTAATTTTGATGGGTTACATTTAGGCCATCAAGCATTATTAGCAAAAAC
>JBFIDU010000030.1:0-12050 GCA_041603755.1 Methylophilaceae bacterium | reverse complement strand
CTTGCGTGATAATCCTACCAATAGCGGGTATTCAAGCGCAGTTAACTGTTGTAATTGTTTTACCAGCGTAATATTGTGCTCTCGTGTTTTCCCAAAGCCAAAGCCTGGATCCAACATAATGCGGTCTTTTTGAATACCTGCGTTAACACAAGCAGCAGCCCTGCTCAATAAAAAATCAGCCACGTCGGTGACTACATCTGTATAGCTAGGATTAACTTGCATATTTTGTGGCATACCTTGCATATGCATCAAACAAACCCCGGCATCATGGTTGGCAACAACAGTTAAGGCGCCGTCCTCTTGTAGCGCTCGAACGTCATTCACAATACTTGCCCCTGCACGCAATGCAGCTTGCATCACTTGAGGCTTATATGTATCAATAGAAACAGGTATACCTGTGCCGCTGGCAACAAGTTTCTCAATAACCGGAATGACACGATCTAACTCTTCTTGCAATTCAACCGGTGTAGCATTTGGCCTGGTTGACTCTCCACCTATATCCAAAATATCCGCACCTTCTTCTACTAACTTTAATGCATGTTGCACGGCCTTCTCTGTATTGGAAAAATCACCTCCATCAGAAAATGAATCAGGCGTAACATTGACAATACCCATGATATTTGGGCGAGTTAAATCTAATTTGTATTGTCCACAATTAAGTATCATAAAAAAAGGGCTAGCTATTTATTAGCCAGCCCTTATTTTAACCTAAGCCTGAATGTACTGTATTTAACTTATTCGTTTTTTGTTGTCGGCTGTGGTTTTGGATTCACAGTTGTGCCAGCTCCACCAGTTCCACTAGGTTTGACTTTTGACTGTTTAGGTTTAGGTTCACGAACAGGTCTTCCCGCCATGATGTCATTGATCTGATCGGCATCAATCGTCTCATACTCCATCAATGCGGCAGTCATTGCCTCTACCTTATCGCGATTATCTTCAATTAGCTTACGCGCAATCGCATACTGCTCATCTAGAATACGACGAATTTCTGCATCGACTTTCTGTTGCGTTGCTTCAGAAATTGTTTTTGCACTCATGCTACCAAAGAATGAGTCTTGCTCGTCACCAACATAAACCATGGTACCAAGTGCATCACTCATCCCATACTTAGTCACCATATCTCGTGCTAATTTTGTCGCACGTTCAAAGTCATTAGATGCACCGGTAGACATTTGATTAACAAAAACTTCTTCAGCAATCCGTCCACCAAACAAGATAGATATCTCTTCCAACATTTTGTCTTTGTAGTTACTAATGCGGTCAAACTCTGGCAATTGCCATGTTAAACCCAGTGCCCAGCCTCGTGGCATAATCGTTACCTTATGAACTGGATCTGCCTTAGGTAGTAGTTTAGCAACAACTGCATGACCAGACTCATGATAAGCCGTGTTGCGACGCTCTTCTTCGCGCATGACCATCGACTTGCGCTCTGGACCCATAAAGATTTTGTCTTTAGCATCTTCAAAATCTTCCATATCGACTGTACGCTTATTACGACGTGCTGCAAATAAAGCCGCCTCATTCACTAGATTAGCTAAATCTGCACCACTCATCCCTGGTGTACCTCGGGCTAAGATATCCGCTTTTACATCAGGATCAATAGGCACTTTACGCATATGTACCAATAGAATTTGCTCTCTACCTTTAATATCAGGCAAACCTACCACCACTTGGCGGTCAAAGCGGCCTGGACGAAGCAACGCCTTGTCCAAAACATCGGCTCGGTTGGTTGCCGCAATGACGATGACACCTGAGCTTGCTTCAAAACCATCCATTTCAACCAATAATTGATTCAATGTTTGCTCACGTTCATCATTACCACCACCCGTACCAGAGCCACGACTGCGACCAACGGCATCAATCTCATCAATGAAAATAATGCAAGGCGAGTTTTTCTTGGCTGTTTCGAACATATCACGTACGCGTGATGC
Organism: Methylophilaceae bacterium; assembly: GCA_041603755.1. Classification (GTDB taxonomy): domain Bacteria; phylum Pseudomonadota; class Gammaproteobacteria; order Burkholderiales; family Methylophilaceae. The sequence continues at coordinate 10,119 of JBFIDU010000030.1, read as the reverse complement.
ACCTACACCAACGAACATCTCGACAAAATCTGATCCAGAAATAGTGAAAAATGGTACTTTAGCTTCGCCTGCAATAGCACGTGCCAATAGCGTCTTACCTGTACCAGGAGGGCCTACCATCAATACCCCGCGAGGAATCCGACCACCTAATTTTTGGAATTTACCCGGGTCTTTTAAGAAGTCGACTAATTCTGTCACTTCTTCTTTGGCTTCATCACAGCCAGCTACATCAGCAAATGTAGTTTGATTATTCGATTCGTCAAGCTGCCTTGCTTTACTTTTACCAAAAGAAAATGGTCCGCCGCCTTTACCACCACCTTGCATTTGCCGCATGAAGAAAATCCACACGCCAATCAACAAGATCATTGGGAACCAAGACATAAAGATTTCTAATAGCAGCGAACGTTGTTCTTCTGCTTTAGCTTCGACTTCTACATTGTATTTCAGCAAATCGCTGACCATCCATAAATCATTCGGGGCGTAAGTACTGAATGTCTTATTGTCAATCGTGGTCCCACGAATAACACGCCCATCGATTTGGACTTTTGCAACTTTTCCTGCTTTCACATTCTCCATAAACTGAGAATAAACAATCTGGCTGGAAGCCTTGTTCGGATTGCTAAACTGCTGAAATACAGTCATTAACACTAATGCAACGGCAATCCAGATTGCAATATTTTTTGCGATATTATTCACTAGCCTCTTCCTTATTCAATAAGGATTAATATTTGTTCCAATAACAAACATTATCCTGATTTTCTATCTTTCAACACAATTTAACTACATTAATTCACTTTCGGCCTAGCCCTAGTAAATAGACTTCACTACTCCGACCACGTGAGGCTTTTGGCTTCCTAGTTACAACTTTATCAAACTCCAATCGCATACGTTTGACAATATCATCAAATCCGCTGCCAATAAAAACTTTGACTAAAAAATTTCCACTAGGTTTCAACCAATCTTGGCTAAATTCTAGTGCCAATTCCGTCAAGTAAACTGCACCAGCCTGATCTACATCCTTAACTCCACTTATATTGGGGGCCATATCGGCAATCACAAGATCAACTGGCTTATTATTAAGCTTTTCTTCTAAAGCACTGAGGACTGCTTGCTCACGAAAATCGCCTTGTATAAACTCTACACCTGGAATGGCATGCATGTCCAATAAATCTAAACCAATAATCCTACCTTGCCCTTTAAGCCGTTGCTTAACTACTTGGCACCAACTACCTGGTGCAGAGCCTAAATCGACAACAGTCATGCCTGGCTTAATTAGCTTATCTTTGTCATCTATTTCCATCAGCTTATAAGCAGCGCGGGCACGGTAGCCTTCCTTTTGCGCACGCTTAACGAACTCGTCATTAACGTGTTCTTGCATCCAAGCTTTACTGCGACTACTGAGTTTCATGTTTATTATATGAATTCATGCTAAAATTCATCCCGTCATATAGTACCTAAAAAGCATGCCAATTCATGAAATTAACCCCCAAACAAATTAGCCATCTACGTGGACTTGCCCATAATTTAAATCCAGTTGTTATGATTGGCAACCAAGGCTTGACTGAAAACATTATCAAAGAAATTGAAGTCAGCTTAAATGCACACGAACTGATTAAAATTAAAGTTGCCGGAGATGATAGAGAGGCTCGTATAGCAATGTACCAATCTATTTGCGATCAAACGAATGCTATTGCTGTTCATCATATTGGCAAGCAACTCGTTATCTACCGCCCAAGTGATACTGTAAAAGAAAAGCACAAAATCCACATCCCGAGACTTTAACTACTATCTTATACAGGTTATTGGCGTTTATATAGCAACACCAAAACACCACCCAACAGACATTCGATAAGGTATAGAACTCCAGACACACCATGCCATGCTGAAAACTCAGCAGCATACTGGCTCTGCATCACATTTTGTGGAAAGGCATTAGCTTTTAATTGAGCTAAATGTGACTGAATACCAAAAAAACCCACTAAAATCAGTATCACCATCACAATAATAATCCAAACATCGTATTGCTTAAAACTACTCGCACCTTTTTCTAAAATCAACTGTATCAGTAATAATCCACCACTAACCAATCCTATATAGCTGACAGCGGTAAATAAGTGTCCAGCAACTTGGCCTGCCAATTGACGATCTTCAATCGTCTTAAACAAAATATTGGCACTTAAGCCTGTCATCCATAGACTACCTATCCAAAACGTCAGTAGAATAAGGGCTAATTTGCGTAACATATTAGATATATAACACCTCTAGCACTTCGTACTCTTTGACGCCGCCTGGTGCTGAGACTTCTGCAATATCACCTTCATATTTTCCAATCAATGCACGTGCAATTGGAGAAACAACAGAAATCTTACCTTGTTTGATATCAGCCTCATCTTCTCCAACAATTTGGTATTTTTTTTCATCGCCTGTTTCTAGGTCTTCACAACGTACCGTTGCACCAAAAACAACACGCCCTTCAGCATTAAGTGTTTTTGGATCAATCACTTGCATATTTGACAGCTTGCCTTCTAATTCAGCAATCCTACCCTCGATAAAGCTTTGCTTTTCTTTTGCAGCTTCATATTCAGCATTTTCCGATAAGTCACCTTGCGCTCTTGCTTCAGCAATCGCCTGAATAACGTTAGGTCTATCTTCTGAGCGCAAACGCTGTAATTCTTGTTTGAGCAATTCTGCTCCTAGCAACGTGACTGGAATTTGATTAACTGCCATAACGAACCTTTATAAAAAATAAACCACACTCGCCTGAGCGTGGTTTTCAAATAACCCTGAATGAAATAGTTTATTTTACGTAAGCTTTTTGTGCAAGTCTTGTATAGATTCCACATGTAGCTCTTGCATGTAGGCCATACCAATACAAGCTGCTTTTGCACCAGCTAACGTGGTGTAATAAGTCACTTTGTTTTGTAATGCACTACGTCTAATCTCGTAGGAGTCTGCTACTGCCTTTTTGTCTTCTGTTACGTTAACAATAAAGTCAATCTCATTATTTTTAATCATATCCACAACATGTGGGCGACCTTCAGCTACTTTATTAACAGCTTGTACTGTTAAGCCATTATCGACTAATGTTCTAGCTGTACCTTTAGTGGCAACCAAGTCAAAGCCTAATTTAGCCAAATCTTGTGCAATATCAACAACGTTCTGATGGTCTTCATTGCGCACACTGATAAATGCTTTCCCGCCTTGTGGCAATTTAACAGATGCACCCAACTGCGACTTTACAAACGCTTCCGCAAATGTGCTTCCGACACCCATGACCTCTCCTGTCGACTTCATCTCAGGCCCAAGAATCGTATCAACCCCTGGGAACTTAATGAATGGAAATACAGCTTCCTTGACAGAATAATAAGGTGGCACTGTTTCTTTTGTTACACCTTGTGACTGCAGGCTTTTGCCTGCCATACAACGTGCGGCAATTTTAGCTAATTGCAGACCACAAGCTTTTGATACAAAAGGCACGGTACGGGAAGCGCGTGGATTCACCTCAAGCACATATACGGTCTCGCCTTGAATCGCAAACTGCACATTCATCAAGCCCTTTACACCTAGTGCTTTAGCCATTTTAATGGTTTGTAGTCTTAACTCATCCTGCAAGGATGCACTCAAACTATATGGCGGTAATGAACAGGCAGAATCGCCTGAATGCACACCAGCTTGTTCAATATGCTGCATAATGCCGCCAATCAAGACATCTTCACCATCACAAATTGCATCAACATCAACTTCAACCGCATCATTCAGAAAACGATCCAATAGTACTGGTGAATCATTCGAGACCTTAACTGCTTCACGCATATAGCGCTCTAGCTGACTTTGCTCCTGAACGATTTCCATGGCTCGACCACCAAGCACATAACTTGGACGTACTACCAACGGATAGCCAATTTCTTCAGCAAGGCGTAGCGCCTCTTCTGGTGCTCTTGCTGTCCGGTTTGGTGGCTGCTTGAGTCCGAGGTCTCCTAACATATGCTGGAAACGCTCTCGATCTTCTGCACAATCAATCGCATCTGGCGTTGTACCGATAATCGGCACACCTGCTTTTTCTAATGCACGCGCAAGTTTCAATGGCGTTTGTCCACCGTATTGAACAATCACACCTTCTGGTTTTTCCAAATGCACAATTTCAAGCACATCTTCTAGTGTCACTGGTTCAAAATATAAACGATCAGAGGTATCGTAATCCGTAGATACGGTCTCAGGGTTGCAGTTGACCATAATAGTCTCGTAACCATCTTCACGCATTGCAAAAGCAGCATGCACGCAACAGTAATCAAACTCGATCCCCTGCCCAATACGGTTTGGCCCACCGCCAAGCACCATAATTTTTTTCTTATCACTCGGTTGAGATTCACATTGCTCATCGTAAGTTGAATACATGTAGGCTGTATCTGTAGAGAACTCTGCAGCGCAGGTATCGACTCGTTTATACACTGGACGTACATTCAACGCTTGTCGGTAAGCACGAACGGCATGCTGATCGGTATCCAGCAATTTAGCTAGCCGCATATCGGAGAAACCAGCGCGTTTTAACTGATATAACGCATCTTTATCCAAATCCGCAATATGCTTCCCTTCCAGTGCTTTTTCACGCTGAACAATGTCTTCAATCTGGGAAAGGAACCATGGGTCAATTTTACTTACATTAAAAACTTCAGGAACTGTCATTCCCATTCTGAAAGCATCACCGACATACCAGATGCGCTCTGATCGCGGCTCACCCAATTCTTTGACAATAACATCAATATCTTTGGTTAAGCTATCTAATCCATCGACTCCAACCTCTAATCCGCGTAAAGCCTTTTGGAATGACTCTTGGAAATTGCGTCCAATTGCCATCACTTCACCCACGGACTTCATTTGGGTTGTTAAGCGGCTATCTGCCTGAGGAAACTTCTCAAAGGCAAATCGAGGTATTTTTGTTACTACGTAGTCTATCGAAGGCTCGAAAGAAGCAGGTGTTTGGCCACCTGTAATTTCATTCTTCAATTCATCTAGTGTGTAGCCAACTGCAAGCTTGGCAGCTACTTTGGCAATTGGGAAACCGGTTGCTTTAGAAGCAAGCGCAGATGATCTAGAAACGCGTGGGTTCATTTCAATCACGATCATGCGGCCATCTTCTGGATTAATCGCAAACTGTACGTTGGAACCACCTGTGTCAACACCGATTTCCCGTAAAACAGCCAATGAGGCATTACGCATGATTTGATATTCTTTATCCGTCAGTGTTTGCGCTGGCGCAACAGTAATTGAGTCACCAGTATGCACACCCATTGGGTCCAAGTTTTCAATAGCGCAAATGATGATGCAGTTATCCGCAGAATCTCGCACCACTTCCATCTCATACTCTTTCCAACCAAGCATGGACTCTTCAATCAAGAGCTCATTTGTGGGCGATGCTTCAAGCCCACGCTCGCAAATTGATACAAACTCCTCGCGGTTATAAGCAATTCCGCCACCGCTGCCACCCATGGTAAATGATGGTCTGATAATGGCTGGAAAGCCAATATTGGCTTGCACTTGTAGCGCTTCTTCCATGCTATGGGCGATAGCTGAGCGCGCAGATCCAAGACCAATCTTATCCATTGCCTCTTTGAACTTCTGACGATCCTCTGCTTTGTCAATCGCTTCTTTAGATGCACCAATCAACTCTACATTGTATTGCTTCAGTACACCATGTCTATCTAGGTCTAAAGCGCAGTTCAATGCTGTTTGACCACCCATTGTCGGCAACAATGCATCGGGCTTTTCTTTGGCGATAATTTTCTCAATCACACGCCAATTGATCGGCTCAATATAGGTAGCATCAGCCATTTCTGGATCAGTCATGATGGTTGCTGGATTTGAGTTAACCAAAATAACGCGGTAACCTTCCTCACGTAAGGCCTTGCAAGCTTGTGCCCCAGAGTAATCAAACTCACATGCTTGACCAATTACGATTGGACCTGCACCAATAATTAATATCGACTTAATATCTGTACGCTTAGCCATTAGCCAGCCTTCCTTTCTTGCATCAAGCTAATAAAGCGATCAAACAAATAACTCATTTCTGTCGGTCCTGGACTGGCCTCGGGGTGTCCTTGAAAACTAAATGCCGGCTTATCTTGTAACGCGATACCTTGCAAACTACCATCAAACAGTGAGATATGCGTCGTTTTAACATTAGATGGCAGACTTTGTTGATCTACCGCAAAACCATGATTCTGACTGGTAATGTAAACACGTTTGTTTTCTACATCTTGCACAGGGTGATTTGCACCATGGTGACCAAATTTCATTTTCATCGTTTTTGCACCAGTTGCAAGGGCAAGAAGTTGATGTCCTAAACAAATACCAAACATAGGGATGTTGGTCTCAAGTAGTGTTTTAATTGCTTTAATTGCATAGTCACATGGCTCTGGGTCACCTGGGCCATTCGATAAGAAGATACCGTCTGGTTTATATTTGAGCGCTTCTTCAGCCGTTGTTTGCGCTGGTAAAACGGTTACTTTGCAGCCTCGACTAACCAACATACGCAGTATGTTTCTTTTCACTCCATAATCAAAAGCAACAACGTGATAAGGTTTATCATCTCTTGCCACATAACCTTTACCTAATTCCCACTCTCCATCTGTATATTCATATTCAGATTGGCAGCTGACAACTTTAGCTAAATCCATACCTGCAAGACCAGGGAATTTCTTTGCTAGGGCTAATGCTTGTTCAACATCTTCCCCCACAAAAATACAGCCTGCTTGCGCACCCTTTTCGCGCAATGTTCGCGTTAGTTTTCTGGTATCTATATCGGCAATGGCAACTACATTATTTGAAATCAAATAATCAGATAAAGACTGCTCGCTGCGGAAGTTGCTGGCCAGCAAAGGCAAGTCTCTAATGATCAAGCCTGCTGCACAGACCTGACCTGACTCAATATCTTCACTGTTAGTGCCGACATTACCAATGTGAGGGTAAGTGAGAGTAACAATTTGTTCAGTGTATGATGGATCCGTCAGAATTTCTTGGTATCCAGTCATCGACGTGTTAAACACGACTTCACCTACACTATGTCCAGCTGCACCAATTGAAGTACCGCGAAACACTGTTCCATCTGCCAACACCAATATTGCTTGTGTTTTTTCTACAGGGCGTGTTTGAGACAATTCGGGCTCCTTAATCGTTGTTACATTGCGCATTATGCGCCGTTTGCAGCACTCAACTACCAGTGCGGGTGCTAGACATGCAAAACGGGAAAAGTGATGTACTCTTCCCGTTTCAAGAATTGCCGAATTATAGCGGAACTAGACTTTTCTATCAAGCTCAGCCAACTGTTGATTATGCCAACCTTTCAGAAATAATTGCGCACATATTGCGCCAATTAAAGCGACAAACATATCCCATTGCGTATCCCAAACATCGCCTTGCGTGCCCAAAAAATCCATCGCAGCTCCGCCTGCAATTACTGCAACCCACCATTCTATGAGCTCGTAAAATGCACTAACACTTAGACAGATACAGCAGACTATAAAAAACTGCCAGCCATCTTTGACAATATTTTTGCGACATAATAGTTCACGCGCAATCATTGCGGGGACAAAACCCTGAAAAAAATGACCGACACGATCATAATAATTGCGATCTAAACTGAAAGTGTCGCGCAGCCAGTTAAACAAAGGTACTTCTGCATAAGTGTAGTGACCACCCACCATCAGAATAATGGCATGTGTCAATATCAAGACGTAAAGCAAATGCGTTAATGGGAAAGTGTTGTAACTTAAAATTAGAATGGGCAGCGCAATTAAAGCTGGCAACACTTCTAAAAACCAAGTCAATCTATCATAAGGATTAATTGCCGACCAAATAAATACAACAACAAAAATAAGAACAAGAACAAGGTAAAAACGAATAGACTGTTTTGCCGAATAGTTCAATTGGTCAATCGCATATTAATTGGTTTTAAATCCCAGCACGTCTCGCATGTCATATAGTCCAGCAGACTTTTGCGATAAAAATTTGGCTGCTCTTAATGCGCCCAATGCAAATGTTGCTCGACTGCTTGCTTTATGTGTAATTTCCACACGCTCGCCAGTGCCCGCATAAATAACTGTATGGTCACCGACAACATCTCCGCCACGTAAAGTAGCAAATCCTATTTTGCCCGCTTCTCTTTCACCAGTAACCCCTTCACGCGCATAAATGGCACAATCTTTCAAATCTTTGCCAAGCCCCTGTGCCGCAGCCTCACCCAAACGCAACGCAGTACCTGAAGGCGCATCTACTTTATGTCGGTGGTGCATTTCCACTACCTCAATATCATAGCCTTCACTGAGCACTTTAGCCGCTTGCTCTACTAAATTAATGAGCAACGTTACGCCAACACTCATATTTGGCGCAAATACTATTGGAATTATTTTTGCAGTCTCTACTATTTGTTTTTTCTCTTGCTCTGTAAAACCAGTTGTGCCGATCACCATATTGACATTAGCCTGCTGGCAAGCCTTTAAATACTGAATAGCGGCTTCTGGTCGCGTAAAATCGATGAGCACATCTGCATTTTTTAATGCCGCATTGAAATCGCTTGTCACTTTTACGCCTGAATCTATGCCAAATTTAGCGCCCGCATCCTGCCCAATCATACTACTTCCTTCGCGATCAATCGCAGCATGCAGTGTCAGTGCTTCATCTGCAAACACCCCCTCCAACAACGCCAAACCCATGCGCCCAGAAACCCCTGTAATCACGACTTTTGTTTTCATTGCTTTTGCTCTTTAAAGTTTAGAACCCTATTTTTTCCAACATACGTTCAAAGAAATCAGGTTCTTCTTCCACCACATCCTGATTGTTATCTTTAATTTCTTGGACAACACTATTAGCAGCCTCTGGCTCAACCTTTTCTGTTGGACTGTTTTGAATACGTGATGTATCCAACTGATTATCCATGATAAAAACTTTTGTCTTACCCGTTTCCGGATTTCTAGGCTTTAATTGTTTTGCTGCTGGCTGCGGATCGCTTGCAATAGGCTCAGCAACTGGCGCAACCAGTTCTGTTTGACTTCGTTCAGCATCAACTTCGCCTTTTGTTGGTGTGGCAGGTTCCGCCTCTTGGGCCTGTGGAGCCTCAGCTTCTTCTGATGTTGTCTGCGCCTTTATTTTCTCGTCTGGCTGTGCTGATAATGGAGGAACGACTGGCACTGGTACGGCTAGTATTGACGCTGGCGCTTTATCATCTTCTACATCAGGAGCACTTTCAGCAGGTGTTGCTGCTGCTTCATTAGCCTCAGATGACTGCGTATCAGCAGGTTCAACAGCCTCTATATCTGGCTTCTCAATAGGCGCAATGACAGGTGCATTCGGGTCCGCCACCTCGGTTTTCTCATCCTCTGATATTGCTTTTCCTTTAGCTTCAGTTTCAAGTTGTTTCTTAAGATCCTCTGCTGTCTGCCCTTTTGGTACAACATCTCCGCGGACGCGCACTAGCAAATCATCTTCAAAGTCTAAAATAACGCGTCTTTGGTTAATAATTTCACCCTGCTTGCGAAGTTGATAAAAGTAGTCCCACCGATTCGAATGGAAACTATCAACCAATAGCGGAGTGCCCAGAATAAAGCGCACTTGGGATTTATTCATACCAGGACGTAACTTAAGTAGCATCTCTGATGTAAGGACATTACCTTGTTGTATATCAATTTTGTATGGCTTGATTGTAGGAATGGCTGAGCCACAACCAACTAAACTGATTGCCACAATGAATGTAAACAATCTTAAAAAAATATGCATAGTGTTGTATGTAAGGAAGACATCTATATGAATTGGCGTTAATATACCACGATGGCGAAGCGCCTTAAACTAAAAAGTGGAAGAAAATAAGTGAGGGACTATGCACGATCAAAAAGACTTAAAGAATGCAGGATTAAAAGCTACTCTACCAAGATTAAAAATTTTAGAGTTATTTGAAAAAAGTGACGAGCGCCACTTATCAGCAGAAGATGTATATAAAGTGTTGCTGAATGCGGGTGACGATGTTGGTCTTGCAACAGTCTACCGCGTACTGACACAATTTGAAGATGCTGGGTTGCTTGTTCGTCATCACTTTGAAAGTGGCAAAGCTGTCTTTGAATTAAATGAGGG
>JBFIDU010000029.1:0-12141 GCA_041603755.1 Methylophilaceae bacterium | reverse complement strand
GCAGATTACCTTACGATTTTTGCATTTCTATCCGAGTCAAATTAATGCGCTAAAAGTGGGTAATCCAATTCGCGCTTATGGTGAGGTAAGGCATGGATTTTTTGGTTATGAAATGGTCCATCCGCAGTGTAAGGTTGCGCGCGATACCAACGAAGTGAATGCGCAACTTACCCCTGTCTATCCGACAACAGCAGGATTAACGCAGCCAGCGTTACGTAAGGCAATTAAATCGGCTATATCAGACAATTTATGCACAGAAACTTTACCGCCATTTGTCTATGCATCACTGAGCCTACCTAGTTTCGCAGATAGTATTCAGTCTTTACATTATCCCGAGCCAGATGCAAATTTAATCGCCTTAGAAAATAGAACAACGCCAGAGTGGAAGCGCTTGGCTTATGATGAGTTGATGGCACAACAACTGTCAATGCGTAAACATTATGCCAAAAGGCGTAGTGTTGATGCACCTAAAATTGCACATTCTGTCTATTTAGTTCAACAGTTGCTGCAAAACTTGCCATTTGGTTTAACAAAGGCGCAGCTGAAGGTAATCAAAGAAATCAGTAGTGATTTGAAACAGGCCCACCCAATGCAGCGCTTATTGCAAGGTGACGTAGGCAGCGGCAAAACAATCGTTGCTTGTATTGCGGCTTTACAAGCGATTGAGCATGGTTGGCAAGTGGCTCTGATGGCACCGACTGAAATTTTGGCAGAGCAACATTTTAAAAAATTTCAAGCTTGGCTAGAACCGCTCAATATTCAGATTGCATGGTTAACTGGGAGTCAAAGTAAAAAAGATCGCATAAAAGCGCAAGAGGATATTTCGAGTGGGCAAGCACAGCTTGCAGTTGGCACACACGCCCTATTTCAAGAGGCTGTTCAATTTGAAAAGCTGGGCTTAGCCATCATTGATGAGCAACACCGGTTTGGGGTGCAACAACGTTTGGCATTGCGTAAAAAAGGGCAGCCAGAGCCACATCAATTGATGATGTCAGCAACGCCGATTCCACGTACGTTATCAATGAGTTATTACGCAGATTTAGATGTATCTGTGATTGATGAATTACCACCAGGCAGAACGCCAATTACCACAAAATTGGTATCAGATTTAAGAAGAGATGAAATTCTGGAAAGAGTAAGAGCTGCTTGCATGATGGGTAGCCAAGCGTATTGGGTATGCCCGCTAATAGAAGAGTCAGAAGCATTGCAACTGCAAACAGCGACCGAAACTTATGAGGATTTGAAGAATAACTTTTCTGATTTACGAGTTGGTCTGGTGCATGGGCGAATGAAACCCTCTGAGAAGCAAGCTGTGATGCAGCAATTTGTATCTGGAGAAATCCAATTACTGGTTGCTACCACTGTAATAGAAGTAGGGGTTGATGTACCAAACGCCAGTCTAATGGTGATTGAGCATGCAGAGCGGATGGGTTTAAGTCAGTTACATCAGCTGCGTGGTCGCGTAGGTCGAGGCGCTGCAAAAAGTACCTGTATTTTGATGTATCAAAATCAATTGTCTGATATGGCACGCGCTAGATTGAAGGTTATTTATGAAAACACCGACGGATTTGCTATATCGCAAGCAGACTTAAATTTACGCGGACCAGGAGAGTTTTTGGGTACAAAACAAAGCGGTGTGCCGATGTTAAAAATTGCGGATTTAACAAGAGATGAAGCATTGCTTGAACATGCAAAAAGTATTGCTGACAAGTTGCTAAAAGAGCATCCACAAGCGGTAGACCAGCATTTACATCGCTGGATGAGACACGCTGTCGATTTAGTAAAAGTTTAAGCGTTAATCTTTTGTCGTCGAATCATGATTAGCGTGATTAATAACACACAATCTATAGCAATAACGGCAGGGAATAATACGGTAGTAACAGAATAATGTTCTAACGCTAGAATGACTAAGATATTCCTTAAAAAGAATAATACGATAAATGATAGTGGCTCGGAATAGGGTGCATAATAGACCTTGCGAACTGTTGGAATAAAACCAATAGAATCAACAACTGTTAAAACCACAACTGCCCACAAAGGATCTTTTAGTAGGTGCCACAATAGCAAGGCAGACATTGCCATCATGAAGAAAATCCAGTCAGATATTGTAATCGTTATATCACTACGTTTGGCATAGGCCAAGCAAGCGATTAGTATTGTTATGATGCCAGAAACTCCTATTGGCCAGGCGCCGACGCCACCATTATCATCTAGTTGAGCTAAAAAAACGACGAAAGTTGTTGTACCCCAGATAACCCATGAGAAAACATGAGGCTTGGTTGTACCTTTCATAATTGAACTGATATAAGGGATAAATGCAATTAAAGTTAAGCCGATTGCGAGTGCACTTAAAAAGGCTTTTAAAGTCATTGTTATCCTGAATATTTGAAAACTAAATTAAATGTATCATAAATGCGGAAGTGGCTTTATGCGATAATTCGTTTTGTGAAAGTACAGCTACATAATGTCAAATTACGCGCCAATTGGTTAAGAAAACCCTTTTCTGCTTCAACATTTCAACACTGGTTGGTTAATGACACATCATTAACCGCAAGACTGCAAAAGCGCTACTGTGGTTTTTATGTGAAACCGCTATTACAGCAGGATGCTAAACCGCTACATGATGAAGCAAAGATGCTAGCGTTAAAACCATCTACCAAAGCTTATATTAGAGAGGTTTTGTTAATTGGTAATCAACAACCAGTGGTATACGCGCATAGTGTTTTGCCACATCGAAGCTTACGTGGCAAGTGGCATAAACTTGGCAGGCTAGGAAACCAACCCCTAGGTGCAGCTTTATTTAAAAACATGCAAGTAACGCGTACACCGCTCAGTTATAAAAAACTGTCTAACAATCATGTTTTGTATCGGAAAGCCGTAAGAGAAATAGCGCATCCACCCGCATATTTATGGGCAAGGCGTTCTGTTTTTCGCTTGAAATGCGCTAATATTTTGGTCACGGAAGTTTTTTTGCCAGGATTGTGTCATGAATAAACAGGTACTGATTCGCAAAATAAATGCATATGAGCGATTGATGCGCTTAGATAAACCTATCGGTATCTTGTTATTGATGTGGCCAACCATGTGGGCATTATTAATAGCAGGGGAAGGTCAGCCCAATTGGCAAGTGACCATCATCTTTATTACGGGGGTGGTTTTAATGCGCAGTGCTGGCTGTGTCATGAATGATATTGCTGATCGGCACTTTGATGGACATGTAGAGCGGACTAAAAACAGACCGCTCGTCATTGGAGAGGTCAGTACTAAGGAAGCTTTGTTTTTGGCTGCTGCATTAACATTAGCGGCATTTATTTTAGTGTGCTTCTTAAACAAAATGACGATCCTGCTGTCGATAGTCGCTTTATTTCTCGCTGCAACCTATCCCTTAACTAAGCGTTTTTTAGTCATTCCTCAGGCTTATTTAGGTATTGCGTTTGGCATAAGTATCCCGATGGCTTTTGCTGCATTACAAAATCAAATCCCTGCAATTGCGTGGTGGCTAATGCTTGCCAATATATTTTGGGCGGTTGCTTACGATACAGAGTATGCAATGGTAGATCGTAATGATGATATTAAAATAGGCATTCAATCATCGGCCCTACTGTTTGGTCGATATGATGTTTTTGCGATTATCTGCTGTTACATTGGTATGCTGGGAATTTTTATTGGTATCGGCCAAGCAAAGCACTTTAGCGTCTATTATTATATTGGTATCGCTATAGCGGCAGCACTGGTCTTTTGGCAGTATCAAATGATTAAAAATCGATCCGAAACCAATTGTTTTAAAGCGTTTCTCAGCAACAATTGGATTGGATTAATTTTGCTTATAAGCCTAGTTGTGGAATACCATTTAAACTAATTCGATTAGTACTTCTCAACCAGTGTAAATTCAAAGGCTGTTTCATTTTTTTCCGCTTCCGCTTTTTCTCTGGCAATTCTTTCCGCTTCTGCAATTTCTTTCAATTTTTCGGCCTTTTTGGCCTCCAGCATAGCTTCTTTCTGTTCATTAATTGCTAGCTTCTTTTGGTCGAGTTGAATCACTTGCGCAGAGCTAACATTGTCTTGAGCGATGGAACGCAACAACACTAACTCTTCGATTAGATTTTTGGCTAGACCAGCACGTGGTTCTAAACGATTGTTATAGATCAAGTCTTCAAGATAAGAGACAGCAGCGGGGGTATTCCAGACTGCCTCAAGACCGCTTGCTAAGTGAGGAAAGTCTTCTAATGATTCATTGGATGATGAGTCAATTTTAGAAAATTCAGCAATCTTGATATTAAAATGTAGTTTGCATTCTTCAGCAGTTTCTTCGTAGAGTTTTTGCAAATTTTCTTTAGCTAACAAATCTAGTAAGAATAACCAAATCGTGACCGATTGCTTTGGAAACTCTAATAAATGATTTTGTAATAGTTGAATAGCTAGTGAGCTGCGTCCATGTGATAGAAATACATCAGCATGGTCGAGTACAGAAAATGCTTGATCATCCTCAATAAGAATATCATTTTCAGGCTCTTTTGTTGATTCAAAAATACTCTCCATCGAATTTGGGATGAGCTGATTATCTTCAAATGAGTCTTTAATATCGAAGTTTACTTCCTTGAATAGCGCATCATTTTCATCCGCAATTTCGTCTGAAGTTTCTTCTGCTTGATTGTTTGAATGAATCCAAATAGCTTCTGTATTGTGTGTTTGTATAAGCGATTCACGGCGGCGCAACCAGTTATACACTGTGTAACCACCGAATAAAAATAAACCGGCACCAAATAATGGTAAGACGCCACTCATGTTAAAAGCAGATTCTGCTTGTGTAAGCTGCGCAGTTTTCAATTTGTTTTCAGATTGCAACTTAAGATTTTGTTGTTGTAAAACGGTAATTTGCTCTTGCAAATGCGCTAACCGTTTATTCATAACGGTGACCTCATCTTCAATCGCAATAGTTTCATTGGCAACAACAGGCATTAAGTCAGGATTAAATCGTAATTCTCTGTCTAAACGCAATCCTGTTGAAGCAGCAACATTGGTGCTATAGCTTGTTCCAGATATAGATAAACGTGGTTGTGCTTCAATAGCCTGAATTTTTGTATTGGCTGCTACTGTTTCAATTCCAATAGACTTTTCTGCATTAACAGACACTGGTTTTTTATTGCTAGTTGCAGATTTTTTCTTGTTAGTAGTTGTTTTCTTTTTTTCTGTATTAGCAACTGGTGCTACTTTTTCTAAATCTGCAACCGTATTGCTTGTAGAGGATTTGACATTGGTGTCAATATTTCCAACAACATTTGGTGTATCTATCACTACAACTGGATTAAAGGTTGGTGGATCTAATAACAACACAAAATCACGGCGTATACTATTACTACAGCCTGCAATGATTGATAAATTAACAATGGGCTCATTTACAATTTGATTGGTGGATAAAGACAATTTTGCGATACTACCGCTAGCCGGATTAACAGCGAAATCAACATTGCTTACATTGCTGTTTGGGCCTAGACGTAAGCAGGACGTGTCTTTCAGGTCATCAGCACCTAGGATATTTAAATGTGCTTTCAATGGTTCACCCAAGTTAGATTGCACTGTAATATCACTTAGTCCCAGTGCAAAACTGGAAGTGTGGACGCTAAACGCCATGATGCTTAACGCTGTCGTTACAGCATGTTTAATTTTCAGATTATGTTGCATATCGCTACTCATTTCTTAAACAATCGCATTAATGATATTGCATAGTCAGCAATTCGCGTGCCAAGTTATAATTAACAACAATTTACGCCTAAATTATATTAAAACAAAGTAGGTGCATTATTAATTCGCAAGATAAGTAGATTAATTGCATTTAGCTTACAAATTTGTTTGACGAGTTGTCTTCAAAAGCATATAATCCGCCCTCTTGATTTTAATTAGCTATATTAATGGTAGTAATATTATGAAAACGTTCTCAGCAAAACCCCATGAAGTAAAGCGCGATTGGTTCGTCATTGATGCAACAGATCTTGTTTTGGGTCGCTTAGCTAGTGCTTGTGCACATCGTTTACGCGGTAAACATAAAGCGATTTACACACCTCACGTTGATACAGGTGATTACATTGTTGTGATTAACGCTGAGAAAATGAAAGTAACTGGTGCAAAAGCAACCGATAAAGAATATCACACGCACTCAGGCTATCCAGGTGGTATTTCAACAACCACTTTTAGCAAAATGCAAGACCGTTTCCCAGGTCGTGCACTAGAGAAAGCGGTTAAAGGCATGTTGCCAAAAGGTCCTTTGGGCTATGCAATGATCAAAAAATTAAAAGTATATGCTGGTGATCAGCATGAGCATGCGGCACAACAACCACAAGCATTGACTATTTAAGGTAAAAGAAGATGATTGGACAATACAATTATGGTACAGGACGTCGTAAAAGCTCAGTAGCTCGCGTCTTTATGAAAGCTGGTAAAGGTAATATCATTATTAATGATAAACCTGCAGACGAATATTTTTCTCGTGAAACATCACGTATGATTCTACGTCAACCATTAGCATTGACTGAGAATATGGAAAACTTTGATATCAAAGTGAATGTTATCGGCGGTGGTGAGTCAGGTCAGGCTGGTGCTGTGCGTCATGGTATTACGCGTGCGTTAATCGATTTTGATGCAAACTTGAAAAGCGATTTATCAAAAGCTGGTTTTGTTACACGTGATGCGCGTGAAGTTGAACGTAAAAAAGTTGGCTTCCGCAAAGCGCGTCGCCGTAAGCAGTTCTCAAAACGTTAGTGCAGTTTATACCCAAATTACTGGGGATGCTTACATCAAAAGGTCGCTTATGCGGCCTTTTTTTGTTTCAGGTATGCTAGGATAGTCGGATATGTCGAATAAAAAACTAAAAGTTGGTATTGTTGGTGGCACAGGATACACGGGTGTTGAGCTTTTACGGCTGCTCGCTAGCCATCCACAAGCAGAGGTTGTTGCCGTTACCTCTCGCGGTGAAGCGGGACAGGCGGTTTCAGAAATGTTTCCTAGCTTACGCGGATATATAGACGTACCGTTTAGTGATCCAGTCAGTGCTAACCTTGGAAATTGCGATGTTGTGTTTTTTGCTACACCGCATGGTGTAGCAATGAGCCAAGCGAGAGAGTTGTTAGCTTCAGGAACAAAAATTATAGATCTTGCGGCAGATTTTAGATTGCAGGATACAGCAGTATTTGAAAAATGGTACAAGATGCCACATAGTTGTCCTGACGTTTTACAAAAAGCTATATATGGTATTCCTGAACTAAATCGAGAACAGATTAAATCGGCAGAGGTTATTGGGAACCCTGGGTGTTATCCCACAACAGTTCTGTTAGGCTTAATGCCGCTTTTAGAAAAAAACTATGTTGATTTGTCAGCACCTATCATTGCTGATTCAAAATCAGGGGTTTCTGGAGCAGGTCGCAAAGCTGAGGTGGGCACCTTGTTTTCAGAGGCTGGTGATAATCTAAAAGCATATGGTGTCAGTGGCCATCGTCATCATCCTGAAATTGAAGCACAACTTAAAAAATTGGCAGGTAAAGACTTACAGTTTATTTTTGTACCGCACCTCATCCCTATGATTAGGGGGATGTTATCTACCATCTATGTTAAATTGACAGCCGCCGCTAGTAAAGATGATTTGCAATCAGTATATGCGCAACGTTACAGCAACGAGCGCTTTGTTGATGTATTGCCGCTAGGTGTAATGCCAGAAACACGTTCAGTAAGAGGCTCTAATCAATTGAGGATAGCAATACAGCGGCAGCAAGGAGAATATTTAACTATTTTAGTTGTCCAAGATAATCTAGTGAAGGGTGCAGCTGGCCAAGCTGTGCAAAATATGAATATTATGTTTGGACTGGATGAATATTTTGGTTTGCAAATTGTGCCGCTAATGCCATAGATACCTGCTAATATATGAGGAAAATTGAGCGTAGAGTCCGAAACCACTATGGATACACTGCCAGACGTGTTGCTGTAAAGGCACATAGGCCGTGGTATTATCGAATAATCATCGGATTATTATGCGTAGCTTTGGGTTTTGGTCTAGCTTATTTAATGCTGAGAAGTAGTGACTATGAAACGGTCAGTAGTCAATTGGAAGAAATGAAGCATGAAAATAAGATGTTGGAATTTAAGCTAATTGAAGCGCAACGAGAATTGCAAGTTGAGCTCGCAACCAACAATAATCTTGCTAAAGATTTAGCAAAAGTTCAAGATGAGAATCTGAAAGTAAAAGAAGATTTATTGTTTTATAAAAAAATGATGAAAAAATAGCGATACCCAGTCAATTAAAACAGTTAAATAAGGCAAAGATAAAAATGTTTAGTAAGAAAGTAAATAAAATTGATACTCGCATTGATACACTAGTAAGTCCTGATACCGTTATTAAGGGTGACGTCGCATTTGCAGGTGGTTTAAGAATAGATGGTAGCGTAAAGGGTAACGTGCAAGAGCAAGAGGGTACCCAAGGCACGATTATTGTTGGCGAAAGTGGACGCATTGAGGGCACAGTAACAGCAACCAAGATTGTCTTGATAGGCTCGGTAACTGGACCTGTTTTTGCTAAAGAGTTTATTGAATTACAAACAAAAGCACGCATAACAGGAGATTTGCATTACAAGTCTCTGGAAATGCACATGGGCGCAGTTATAGATGGCAAATTAGTTCATACAGAAAATAATGAACCAGACATGTCTATTTAGGACTAAGATTACATAGGAAAGAATTAAAGGAGTAAATGATGAATACAGCAGCTGAAGCAATAGATATAGAAATACCTGCACCGTTGGTGTTTACAGACAATGCAGCCAATAAAGTTAAAGAGCTAATTGAGGAAGAAGGTACACCAGATCTTAAACTACGTGTGTTTGTTAGTGGTGGTGGTTGTTCTGGATTCCAATATGGCTTTACTTTTGAAGAAGAAGTAAATGAAGATGATACGCAAGTACAAAAAGATACCGTTACATTGTTAATTGATCCAATGAGTCTGCAATATCTCATGGGTGCAGAAATTGATTACCAAGATAGCCTACAAGGCTCTCAATTTGTTATACGTAACCCTAATGCCCAAACTACTTGTGGCTGTGGTTCTTCATTTTCAGTTTAAAACTAAACACCCTGGCTGTGTTTGATTCACAGCATATTTAAATTGTTATATGCTTACAACTGCATTCAGTATTGAATGCAGTTTTTTGTTTGCGTTTCAATATTTTGAGAGTTATATCACAATTATGAGTAATACCCACCCAAGGAAACATGCCCAAAATCAAGAAGGTGTAATCTATGCGCCGTGGGAGAGACGATTTATCAAGGTGCTGACACCATTCGAAGAGTTTGTGAATGGCCAAACGACCAGTGGCCTGCTGCTGATGGCAAGTGCAGTCATCGCTTTGATATTGGCGAACACTATCTTCTATGAAACTTATGCGCATATATTACATATGGACGTTGGGTTGAATATCGGGGCCTGGAAGTTAGAAATGAGTCTGCATCATTGGGTAAATGATGCTTTAATGGCTTTGTTCTTTTTCTTGGTGGGGATGGAGCTAAAGCGAGAGATATTAGTTGGTGAACTTTCTGATTTACGAAAGGCGACCTTGCCTATTGTTGCAGCTATAGGTGGTATGGTTGTACCTGCACTGATTTTCTTTCTTTTAAATTCAGAGGGCGACGCTAGCCGTGGTTGGGGTATCCCGATGGCAACTGATATTGCCTTTGCGGTTGGCGCACTCGTATTATTGGGTAACAAAGTACCGAAGGCGCTAGTTACTTTTCTGGTTGCGTTAGCAATTGTCGATGATTTAGGTGCGGTATTAGTGATTGCATTATTTTATACCAAGGAAATAATGCCACTTTGGTTAGGAGCAGCTGCATTGATATTTGCAGTGCTGGTATTTTTTAATATTGTAGGGGTCAGAAAAACTTTACCTTATTTCTTAGTTGCAGTTTTACTTTGGTATGCTGTGTTGCAATCTGGGGTACATGCAACGATCGCAGGAGTATTAGGTGCCTTCTCTGTACCTGCAAGGCCAAAATATGATGCAAGCTTGTTTGTTGAGAGGTTAAGAGAGTTGGTAGATCGATTCAAGGCTGGACTAGATTCCGGTAAAAATATTCTGACAAATTCTCAACTCCAAGATGTAGCACAATCTCTAGAAACAGATGTTAATAATGTTCAGACACCCTTACAAAATTTAGAGCATCATTGGCACATACCGGTTGCTTTTTTTGTAATACCAGTCTTTGCCTTGTTTAATGCAGGTGTTCCTTTACAGTTTGATTCATGGAGTGCTGTATTGAGCAACCCAATCGTACTTGGCGTCTCATTGGGATTAATCGTTGGTAAATTTATCGGTATCGTTGGTGCTAGTTGGATTTTTATTAAGCTGGGGTTGTCGCAATTGCCAACGGGCGTTAAATTTAGTCAGCTGGCAGGTGTGGCGATATTAGCTGGAATAGGATTTACAATGTCGATTTTTGTCGCGGAACTTGCTTATGCATCCACCCATGTGGATTACTTGGTAATGGCAAAAGTAGGGATTCTATCAGCCTCTTTAATTGCAGGCGTGATTGGCTACTTTTGGTTGTGGACGGTAGCAAAAAGAAGCCAGAAACGTCTAGAGCCCTAATTCGGTAGTGCTTTCAGTTACCTTAACCAATTATCGCTTATTGATTGGTACGAAATCACGCTTGGTTTCACCTGTATAAAGTTGGCGTGGTCGGCCGATTTTATGAGCAGGGTCACTATGCATTTCATGCCACTGCGCAATCCAGCCTGCAGTCCTAGCCAGCGCAAATATAGCTGTAAACATTGAATTGGGTATACCCATCGCGCGCATAACGATGCCACTGTAGAAGTCAACATTTGGATACAGCTTGCGTTTCACAAAATAGTCGTCCTCAATGGCGATTTTTTCTAATTTCATGGCTAGTTTAAACATTGGATCATCATGCAGTCCTAGTTCGTTCAACACTTCATGGCAGGTTTCACGCATGATTGCGGCGCGTGGGTCCATATTTCGATAAACGCGGTGACCAAACCCCATTAATCGGAAACTATCATTTTTATCTTTTGCACGCTTGATATATTCATCAATGCGACTAACGTCACCAATTTCATCCAACATTTTTAATGTTGCCTCATTGGCGCCACCATGCGCTGGTCCCCACAATGAAGCTATACCTGCCGCAATGCAGGCAAAAGGGTTAGCACCGCTAGAACCAACTAAACGAACTGTTGATGTTGAAGCATTTTGTTCATGATCAGCATGTAAAATCAGAATTCGCTCAAATGCTTTTGATACTACAGGATTAACAACGTATTCCTCACAAGGTGTTGCAAACATCATATGCAAAAAGTTTTCCGCATACGATAATTTATTTTGTGGATAAATAAAAGGCTGACCATTAGTGTATTTATAGCTCCATGCCGCAATTGTTGGTGCTTTTGCTAATAAGCGAATAGCCGCAATTTCACGTAGTTTAGGGTCGGAGACATCAGTATGCTCTGGATAAAAGGCAGCCATTGCCCCTACGACAGACACCATTACTGCCATTGGGTGCGCATCACGTCGGAATCCTCTAAAAACGTTATTCATTTGGTCGTGTAGCATTGTATGGCGCTCAACGGCCGTTCTAAACGTTTTATTTTCTTCTACATTTGGCAATTCACCTCTGATAAGCAAATGGGCTACTTCTAGAAAATCACAGTTTTCTACTAGTTGCTCAATTGGGTAGCCGCGATGATAAAGCAAGCCTTTTTCACCATTAATAAAAGTAATATTTGAATTACAGGAGGCGGTTGATAAAAAGCCTGGATCATAGGTATAAACACCATGTTTTCCAAGTGTTCGAATATCAATAACATCGTTGCCTAATGTGCCAGATAGTACTGGTAGTTCAACAGGTTCTTTATCGTTATCAAACGTAATGGTCGCTTTGGTTGGTTTTGTTGCCATATGAAACTCTTAAATAATTTGGAAGGTTGAGATTATTATACGCAACCCTTTTAAAAAGTTGAGTAAAAAATTGTATAAAAGTATGTATTAAGCTTGATGTATTGCGCCTAGGACACGGGACGCTATAGCACCAGTTACCGAGGGTAGGTTACTAGATTTTTTCTCGATTGCTTGTTTTGCAAGCCAT
>JBFIDU010000028.1:0-12511 GCA_041603755.1 Methylophilaceae bacterium | reverse complement strand
GCGCTTTCTAAGGAAAAAACGTCAAATTGAATTTGAAATGCTTTTAAATCCAAATCTTGCTCGTGTCTTAGGTAGGCTACACTAAAATGTCTGATAGATTCTAAATCAGATAAATCGCCACTAGCAGTAACTTTAATATCATCAGCAACGACAGTTTGTTTGGCTAAAAAAGAACGGGCAATATCATTAATGTACTCACCGTGGTAACCATTTTCTGGGAATCGCTCATCACTAGGCGCAATACCTTGCGCGCGAGCTAAAACTGAAAGCGTTAGATTGTCAATTTGAGCACCAGCATCGTTATAGTAAAACTCCCGTGTGACCTCCCAGCCATTGGCTGCTAGTATACGTGAAAGACAATCACCTACTGCTGCACCGCGACCGTGACCTACATGTAGTGGACCAGTGGGGTTGGCTGAAACAAATTCAACTTGTACTTTTTCGCCCTTGCCAATTTTGTTGTGACCGAATTGGTCTGCAGACTGCAAAATCTCTTTGACTACAGTATGCTTGGTTGTAGCTGCTAAGTAGAAATTAATAAAGCCAGCACCAGCAACTTCAATTTTTTCTATTGCATTATGCTGAGGCATTGCTTCTATAAGCTGTTCTGCGATTACGCGTGGATTTTGGCGCAATGGTTTTGCTAGCATCATGGCTAGATTGCTGGCAAAATCGCCATGTGCAGCTGATTTTGGACGCTCTAAGATGATATTTAATTGATCAGTGTCTGCAATCAGCGTTTTAGCCGCTTGCAACAATAGGTCTGAAATGATGTTTTTCAAGGGTCGTTTCTTAAAAAATGAACTGGTTGTTATGAATGTGTTACATTAAATCTTCGAAGCCAGTATTTTAACTCAATAAGCGCTGACACTAAAATAATCTATAACTTCTACCAACATGGCATTACAAATCCTCAGAATAGGACTCGATGTACCATTAAACCGTTTGTTTGACTATGTAAATAACGGGTTTGATGTGCAAGTAGGCGCGCGTGCTGTGGTGTCATTTGCAGGAAGAAATTTAGTTGGTGTGATTGTTGAAATAAGCGATACATCAGAGGTCCCTTTTGACAAATTAAAGCCAGTTCAACAGGTTTTCAATGAAGTTGTTTTGGATGCGGCTTCATTTAAACTCATTAAGTTTTGTGCTGATTATTATCACTACCCACTTGGTCAAGCGATCATGTCGTCATTGCCTCTCCGCTTACGACAAATTAAGCCTGCGATCACACGTAAAAGTTTTGTCTATAGTCTTAAACCTAACATTGAAGTCGAAGCAATACCAAAAAGACAAGTTGTATTGCGTAAAGTGATTGAAGCTCTTCAGATCAATAAGGAGTTAAATGAAAAGCAGTTAGCAGAGATATCGCCCAGCTGGCGAAAAGCGATTGCCACTTTAAGAGAAATGGAATATTTAGTACAAACAGAAGCAATTGCATATAAGCCGTCTCTTCCTGCAACCAGTGTAGTGCCAGAGTTGAATGAAGAGCAGTCACAAGTGATTGATACAGTACTGAACGAAAAAAACACCTTTAAACCGTGGTTGCTATATGGCATTACAGGAAGTGGTAAAACGGAAATTTACATCCGGTTGCTTGAGGCGGTACTAGCGCAAAAAAGAACGCAAGCATTGATACTAGTGCCTGAAATTAATCTAACACCCCAGTTAGAAGCGCGATTTAGAAACCGTTTAAGTCAATATTCATTAGTAATACTAAACAGTGATTTAAACGAAAGTGAGCGCTTACAATCATGGCAGTCAGCAAAAAGTGGTGCGGCTAGAATTGTCATTGGCACTCGCCTCAGTGTATTTACATCAATGCCAAATCTCAAGCTGATTTTGCTTGATGAAGAGCATGATAGTTCTTATAAGCAGCAAGACGGAATGCGATACCATGCACGAGATATTGCGATTATGCGTGCTAAGCAATTAAATATACCCATCGTTATGGGTAGTGCTACACCTTCATTAGAGTCCTGGGCTTTGGCTAAAAAGCAGCAATTTGGTTTGTTACGACTGACTAATCGTGCCGTTACAGCTGCTAAATTGCCTAAGATTCATTGTATTGATATTGGTAAATCAACTACAGATAACGGTTTGTCACCAATCTTAATCGACGCGATAAGGTCTAGGTTAGCTCGTGGTGAGCAAAGCTTACTGTTTATCAATAGGCGTGGTTATGCACCAGTTTTGCATTGTAATGCTTGTCAGTGGCTAGCAACTTGCTCACGCTGTTCTGCTCGATTGGTGGTACATCTCAATCAAAAAATTTTGAAATGTCATCATTGCGGCAACTCGCAAAAAATTCCGATACACTGCCCAAGTTGCGGCAATACTGATATAAGCCCAATTGGTCAAGCAACGCAACGTCTGGAAAAAACGTTAGCTGACATATTTCCAAATGCTGCTATTGCAAGAGTCGATCGAGATAGTATGCGTAATAAAGGCGAACTGGGTAAGCTACTAAAAGCCGTCTATGATAAAAAAATTGATATATTAGTCGGTACACAAATGCTGGCAAAAGGGCATGATTTTCCACACTTAACGTTAGTTGGTGTCATTGATACGGATACTGCACTATTCAGTCCAGATTTTCGCGCTAGTGAGCGTTTATTCTCTCAATTAATGCAGGTGTCTGGCCGTGCAGGACGCGCTGAAAAACCAGGCGAAGTATTAATACAAACAACATTTCCGCAGCATGCACTTTTTGATGCGATAGGAGTGCAAGATTATGAGCGTTACGCAGAAACCTTGTTGGATGAACGTGCTGCTATGCAGTTTCCGCCAACTAGCTATTTCGCGTTAATAAAAGCAGAAGCCATAGACTATAAGCAAGTACTCACTTTCTTGAATAATGCTGTCAAATATGCGAACGAAATAGAATCAGATGTCATGATATATGATCCACTTAGACCACAGATGGAACGTTTGAAAGGGATGGAGCGAGGCCAGCTATTGCTGCAGGCCTCAAGCAGACATGCGTTGCAACAATTATTAAGGCGATGGATGCCCATGTTACGTGCTGACAAAGCGGGTACTAAAGTGCGTTGGTCATTAGATATGGATCCGCTCGAGTTTTAATCAATTAATGCGAGGGTAATTGTTTAGTAAATATCATAGCTAACGATTAAGAGGCGCAGTAGAATAACGAATTGTTGCGGCTGTAGTTCAATGGTAGAACGCTAGCTTCCCAAGCTCGATACGCGGGTTCGATTCCCGTCAGCCGCTCCATTATGTCTAATAAATATGCCAGCATCCTTAGATAGATGTATAGGCTTTGCTATAATCCCTTTATCTATTATAGAAAGCAAAGCATGCAAGCCAGCGCTGATAATTCCTATGAAGACCAAGAGTGTGATGTACTTATTATAGGTGGCGGGCCTGCTGGGTCAACCGCTGCAGCATTGCTTGCCGAGCGTGGTTATCATGTTATCTTGTTAGAAAAAGCACATCATCCTAGGTTTCATATCGGTGAATCACTATTACCTGCTAACTTACCCCTACTAGATAAATTAGGTGTGGCAGATCAAGTTAAAGCTATTGGTATGGAAAAGTGGGGGGCTGAGTTTGTATCTCCCTACCATGAGCACAAACAATCTATAGCATTTGCTGATGCAATGGATAAATCAATGCCAATGGCTTATCAAGTGCGGCGATCAGAATTTGATGAAATTTTGATAAGAAATGCTAGTCAGAAAAATGCAAAGGTCATAGAAGGATGTCAGGCAAGAGCTGTTGAGTTTTTGCCAAATAATGCAGGTGCTATTGTTAAAGCTCGACATGATGACGGCCATGAGAATACCGTGCATGCAAGAATTTTATTGGATGCATCGGGACGTGATACGTTTTTGGGTAATTGGCTAAAAATTAAACAGAAAAATAAAAAACATAACAGTGCCGCAATTTATGGGCATTTCATGGGAGCCAAACGTGATGAAGGTAAGTCTGCAGGCAATATCACAATATTTTGGTTCGAACATGGCTGGTTTTGGTATATCCCTTTATTGGACGGAACAACTAGTGTGGGTGCAACTGTCTGGCCCTATTATTTAAAAACGCGTGGAACAAAGTCGATAGAAACATTTTTCCTGGATACGATTGCGTTATGTAAGCCACTACAAACAAGATTGGATAGAGCCAATTTAGTTTCTAAAGTAGAGGCTACCGGGAATTATTCATACAGCTGTAATCGAAGCTCTGGTGAGAATTATCTTTTGTTGGGTGATGCTTATGCTTTTATCGATCCAGTATTTTCATCAGGCGTGATGATGGCAATGCAAAGTGGATTTGCGGCTACAGAAACTGTAGAAGTCTGCTTGCGCCAACCACACAATATGGAAAAGGCACTTAAAAAATATGACCGCACAATGCGTGTTGGCCCTAAAGTGTTTTCGTGGTTTATATATCGTGTGACTAACCCAGTGATTAGAAATTTGTTTATGGAACCAAAGAATATTTTTCGTGCAAAGGAAGCTGTTCTTTCTGTTTTGGCAGGCGATGTCTATGGTAAAACACCAATTACCCTGCCCTTGTTTGTATTTAAAGCAATCTATTATATCGGTTCATTATTGACGCTTAAGCGAACAATCAAGTCTTGGAAATTAAGACAACATAATATTAAATCGGTCGATGAGGTCGGTAATACCGTTAGCTAATGTTGCAATCACAACCTTTGTTATTTGGTGGAAGTTATCCTGTTGATGTGTTGCAGCAACATAACATGCAAAAAAGCATTTTAGGCGCACTTTGTTTCACAAAGGATCAACATGATGCTCAGTTAATAAAATCGCAATCAAGAATACCCACTATGGTCGTGCCTCTTAGATGTTTAGATGCTGATAAATCGATTTGCGAATGTTGGTTTAACCAAGCACCAAAAATTAATGGCAAAGAGGGCAATATTTACTATCAACATGATGGCAGTAGGCTATTTGGCTTTGTTCATATAGCTGAAGCCTCTTTCAAAAAAGTTGAAAATAAAACATCACTACAACTAGCAACTGAATCTGCGTATTCACAAATATTCGCATTGTTGGAACAGTTAAATTACCCTCATGTCTTTCGATTTTGGAATTATATTGCAGATATCAACGAGGATAATGGTGAGCTTGAGCGTTATCGCCAATTTAATTTAGGGCGACATCATGCATTCCTAAACCATAATCGCGATACTACTGGCAATGTACCTGCTGCATGTGCACTAGGTTTTAAACGGTCCGAGTCTAATCTATCTCAAGATACCTTATCGATTGCATTTTTGGCAGGGCGAGTGCAACCAACCGCTATAGAAAATCCACGTCAAGTAAGTGCCTATCAGTACCCAGAACAATATGGTCCTGTCAGCCCTACCTTTTCAAGAGCAAGTTTGGTCAAGTTAAATCATAGTGAATTATTGCTCATTTCTGGTACGGCAAGTATTGTTGGACATGCAACGCAACATGCATCAAATGCTGTAGTGCAAGCGCGAGAAGCAATGAGCAATATTGAAGCAATTATTGATCAAGCCAATCGTATTAGTAGCAACACAAAGTATACACTAGCGAATTTACATTATCGCGTATATGTGCGGCATCCAGCACACATGATGGATATCCAAAATGAATTGATGCGATACATCGGTGGCGTACCAATAGTCAAATATTTTCAAGCTGATATTTGCCGTCAAGATTTATTGTTAGAAATAGAAGCCACTATGGAATACCCCTACGCAACACCGCTAGAAATGAAGGTTTAAATTGCGATACATTTTGAAACCTTTAATGGGAGTTTATGATGTGCTGGTGATGTATGTCTGTTTGTTTTGGTTAGGCATACAGTGCCTAATTTGGACACCAGTGGCACTATTAGCTTATCCATTGCTATCAATACACAAAGGGCGTGCGCTCGGTCGCTTTGTTGTTTCAAGGGGGTTTCGTTTATATTTAGCTACACTGGCTATGTCAGGCCGATGCACATTTGACCTGAAAGCGCTGGATGTGCTGCAGTCAGAGCAAGCCTTAATATTAGCTCCTAATCATCCCTGTTTATTAGATGCAGTCATGATTATTTCACGTTTACCTAATGTGGTCTGTGTGATGAAATCTGTACTGATGAAAAACATATTTTTGGGGGCTGGTGCACGTTTAGCGCGTTATATACCCAGTGACCCTGTGCGTCATATGATTCAGCATGCCATTAAAGATTTTGAAAATGGCAGCCAATTATTATTATTTCCAGAGGGGACACGTACTATGACTGACCCGGTGAATACTTTTAAAGGCAGTATTGGCATTATATCCAACCATGCACAAGTACCAGTACAAACCATATTAGTAGAAGCCGATACCAGATTTTTAAGTAAAGGCTGGTCATTGTTCCGTAAGCCTGCCCTACCTATTCACTATCGAATTAGTTTAGGCAAGCGCTTTGATCCACCAGAAAATACTCAGCAATTTATGTTAGAGCTAGAACAATATTTCAGACATGAATTAGTAAAAGGTTCGGCTTTTTATCCTCAAGGTGCTTTCGCCAAAGTCAGTGAATGATTACGTGATGAAATCAGCAATTTCAAATACACATTTAGTCCTTATTCCTAGTTATAACCCAGGACCTAAAGTCTACCAAACGGTGCGCGAAGCAAGGCAATATTGGAACCCAGTATGGGTGGTGGTAGACGGCAGTAACGATGGCAGTACAGACGAACTCCAAGAGTTGGCAAAAAAAGATAATGGTCTTCGTGTGATCGTATTGCCCTATAATCAAGGCAAAGGCGCTGCCGTACTTCACGGATTAGATGAGGCTAGTAAAGTGGGATACAGTCATGTACTCACGATGGATTCTGACGGGCAACATCCAGCAGAGCGCATTCCAGCATTTATGAAAGCTTCGAATAAACACTTAGAGGCCATGATACTTGGCCTACCAGTATTTGATGCTAGTGCGCCAAGTTTGCGTGTAAAAGGTCGGCAAATCTCAAATTGGTGGGCAAATTTGGAAACACTCTGGGCAGGTATTGGTGATTCCTTATTTGGTTTCCGTGTCTACCCAATTGAGCCGCTAAGGCAAGTCATGCAAAAACAATCATGGATGCGTCGTTTCGATTTTGACCCAGAAGCGGTGGTAAGGTTATGCTGGCATGGCATAAAACCGATTAATTTACCTGCTGCTGTACGCTATTTTAGCGAGGCAGAAGGCGGGGTCTCTCATTTTAACTACTTGCGTGATAATGTATTGCTGACTTGGATGCATACACGTCTGTTTATTGGTTTTGTATTGCGTCTCCCGATATTATTGATAAATCGTTTAGCAAAGCGATAATAATAAAAATGTCGGTACCTAGTATTGTTATATGCATAGTTAGTTTTTAAACTATATAGCGGTTGCGCCTATTAAAAGAGGTAACTGAGATGAAAGTGAAGCAAACGATAACTGTTTTATTGATAACTGCCTTTATTGTTCCGTTCGGTGGTTGTACTAGCCGTGCCTGGTATGATGGATTTAAAGAAGGTGCAAAAAACAACTGTAGAAACCAGCCTGAGAGCGAGAGGGAGCGTTGTTTAGAAAAGCTAAATGAAAAAACTTACGAGGAATATGAAAAAGAACGACCAAGCTAGCAACTCTCAGTTTTCGCTTTAGTTACCTCTTACAGTTAGTCATCTTACGCGGATGTTTAATCTTCAGAAGAGCCAAAAGTAGGTATAAACTTAAACTTATTGTCTAAACTCAGAGCGGGTTAATAGGATGGTAAGTCCAGCCAGTACCAACCCACCTACTGCATCTAGTACTACATGCTGATGAGTTGCTATGGTGGAATAGATAATGCTAACACCCCATGCTAGATTAATTAGCCTTATCCAAATGGGCGCTTTAATTCTGCGGAAAATTGCGTCTGTCCATGCGCCACAATAAGTTGCCGTAGCGACATGCAGAGATGGACAGGCATTTCCAGCAGCATCCACACTTTTTAAAAAATTGATACTGGGATGCTGCGCCCAGTCGATCTCACTCACTGGAATAGCGGTTGGCCAAACATAAAAAATAACCAAGCCGACAATAGCCATCAGCGCAATGAGTAAAGCAAATCTATAGAGCTCTATAAGATTAGTGATTATGATGGGAGGTATTGCAACATAAATCCATAACGATAGATAAATGGGCAGTGCTGCGGGTTGAAAGCTGATCAGCCTATCTAGAAAGGTGAGCGGGATTATCGTTGCTTGGTATGCAGGATGTTTGAGTATGTAAAAATATGCGATAAAAAATAGACTGATAAAAAGTGTGATGCCAACAGACTTAAGCAATATATGGCTACATAGTCCTGTTTTGATGGTTTGAAGCCACATAGTATTAACGCTATAGCGCCTGTCTTAAAGTAATAAAGTGTAGACCTTTTATTTTAGCGGCGCTGAGCAGGTCGGGCAGTATTTCTAAAATTACGGGAGTGCCTTCGTGAGTCCGTGCCGCATTGCCATCATGCAGCAGTAGTATAGTGCCAGCTCTGAGATGATGGATGAGTTTCGATTTAATTTGTTCTACATTGCTGTTTTTAGTATCAAACCCACGTACTGACCAGCTTGCTAAAGTGAGGTTGAGCTTATTAAGTACACCATCTAAAAAAGGATTACGTAAGCCAGCTGGTGCACGGAAAAACTTTGGCTCTTGGCCAGTGATGCTGGTCAATGTGTTTTGTGCTGCTTGGATTTCCTTAGTAAAGCCGTTTGGCCCAAGAAAAGAAAAGGTATGCTGATGTTGCTGCGTGTGGTTTTCAATGGCATGACCACGACGGATGATTTCTTGACATAAATCAGGGTGCAGTTGCGCTTTTTTTCCGATGCAAAAGAAGGTCGCTTTCACATGGTGTTGGTCTAATATGTTTAATACCTTTGGTGTAACTTCTGCGTCAGGGCCATCGTCAATGGTGAGTGCAATTTGATTGTTAGCAATAGCCGAAGCTGGTAGGTGTATCCAATTTGTTCCGAGAAGTTGACTGCGCGGCCAGAGACCAATGGCGGTTAACAGCAAATGATTGAGTAAAAGCAAAGTTAGCAGCAAGGGCCATAAGGTTGGCTTAATTAAAAAAACGATGCCTGTTACTACATGTAGCATAATACTAATCTTGAGAATGCAAGCAGATTGACGCCACGTTGTAGCTATGAATTTAAGCATCATGTTTCTTTGCAAAAATAATGGAATATAGCAACGCTAAGATCACACCAGGGGCAACGGTAATGCCCAAGGCCTGTAAGATAGTCACATTAGAAAAAGCCAAGATACCAAAGCCAATGACGGTTGTGAGATTCGCAAATAACATGGAAGTGAGTGTCCGTGCCGAAAGGCTAGATTGATTGAAAAATAAGGCATAATTTGAACCCACAGCAACAACGAGTAATAGGCCAACCAGATGCAAAATGATTAATTGATGTCCTAGAATAGTTAAGGCAGCAGTAACGCTAAGCACGGCTGCGGCTAAAGGTAGAATAACACGCAGTAATTGGGGAATTGATTTAAATACGAACATTAATAGAGTAATAATGGTCGCTAAACCTATCAATGAATAGCTAATAGCTTCTTGCATATAACTAGCGTAGAGCTTATCGGATTCTGTTTTTAAATCAATGATAACGACGTTGTTTAATTGGGCAGCCAATAAAGCTTGGCGAATTTTACTGGCATTTATTTCTTTGTCTTTAAGCGCAGTTAGCGGCAATAATGCATTCCATTTCGAACCACGGTTTAACAGTAACCCCTCTAAAGCCATTGCCATTGATGTATCTTTAAGGTCGGTGGTTTGAAGCAACGGTTGGTCTTTTGCCTCCGATGCATCTTGAATAAATGGCGCAAGTTTTTCTGGTTGAATGGGCAAATCTATCAACGCTTGTACGAGGTTGTTTGATAATGACGTTGCATTTGGAATGCTATCTTGTCTAGCGTGTTGTGTCTGCTTGCTCGGCAAGTAGCGGCTAGGGCTTTCATAATTAGCAATATTCTCATCATCAATTTGTAGTTGCAGCAGCGCTGAAACTTGTTCTGAAGCTTGTAAAGCACTCTCCATATTATTCGCACTTACAACAACCATATAACGCACATCTGGGGCGCCGACATCTGCGCGTAACTGAGTATCTAGTGCAATATCTGCTTGCGATACTGGGCTTAAAGAAGCGATATTTTTGCTCCATATTTCATTGCGCTGACTTAGAACAATTAGGCATGCAAATATAAGTAATGCAATAGCTGGCCAAAACAACAATTGTGCTTGTTTAACCTTTTTGGATAGATACTCACCGATTACACTCATGTCATGGATGTGGAAACTACTCGGTAGCAAGTGCGGTAATACGAAACGCGTCACAATTGCAGCAGTGACGAGCCCTGAGATTGCATATAGCCCCAGTTGTGCAAGACCTGGAAAGCCGGAAAATAACAAAGAAGCAAAGCCACATATCGAAGTCATGACACCTAGGCGAATTGTAGGCCAAAATCGTTTCATCCAATCCTGCTGACTCGCCTTGCCTGACTCTGACTGTACGAATAAATAAATAGAATAGTCTATGGCTTCCCCTATCAGTGCCGTACCAAAGCCAAGTGTGATACCGTGAATCATGCCAAAAGTGATACTGACAATAGCGATACCTGCTAATGCCCCAGTTAATACTGGTAAAAGACCCAGCACTAATGCAGTAAAAGAGCGATAAACGAGCAATAATAATGTAGAGATAAGTAAGATGCCGATGACAGACAAACGAAACACTTGCTTTTTAATACTGTCACGTGCATTAACAGTAAAAACACTTGGGCCAGTCATGACCAGCTTTGCATTCAGCTTGCTATCAGATGTGATTTTAAGCATGTCAACTTTAGCCGCATTAAATGCCTGTTGAATACTCAATATGGCTCTTTGTTGTGCGTCCGTATCTGAACCAAGCGCTTTTGTTTGAACTAGCATGAGCGCACGATCTCCGTTTTTAGAAACCCAAACACCTTCATTGAGCTCGGGTTGCCGCTCATGACTCATTTGTGTCAATAGTTGCATCATTTCTCCAGTAGGATCTTGCGGCAACATGTTTTTAATCATTAGGCCAGCTGGAGAAGCAAGCAAGGTAATACTTTCACTAATTGCATCATGCAAACCTTGTGGGGTAAAACGTTCTTTGGTAACAGTTGGGCTCAACAAGTAACGGTTGTTAAATAAAAATGCTTGGTCATTCTCTGTAAAAATGGACTCACCATTATTGACAGCAATAAACGCTGGGTTTGATCGTAAACGTTGTGCTGTTAATTTAGAAAGTTGTGCTCGTGTTTCTGCATTATCACCTTCAATGCCAACTAAAATAAGACGGGAAGCAAGCCCATCTTTGATTTGGTCCATTAGTAATTGTTGTTCGGCGGTAGGTGTTTGCGGTAAAAACGCAGATAAGTCAGTGGTGAATTGTGTCCGCGAGACAATAGCGATACAAATAAGCAAAAATAGGAGCCATGCAATAATGGCAACATTGCCAGAACGCATTAATTTACTCATTGGGTTTGTTTCACTGGTTGAATGAGCATGTAAGAACGATCCCCATCGAATTGAAAAACTTCAATACTTTCAATTTGGCTTTGGTGCCCAGCGATGTGAATGTACTTAATTAATTTTTGTATCTTTTCATTCGTTGGGGTCAATTGCAATTTCCAGTCATCATTATTACCTGTTAATTTTAATTGAAAGCTACGTTCAAGCGCACTTTGATTGCCTGCTAATGTGCCGCGTATACTATTTATGAGCACACCCAACTCAGGTAGATTTTGCGTCGTGAAATAGTAGGTTTTGTTGCTGCGCTCTATCAGAATTTTATTGCCATTCACTAGTAGCGTTTCGGCTTGAGGCAATAGTGTACGCTTTTCTAATTGATCTGGTGCGACAAAAAATAATTCACCAGATGATTCAACTGGTTCATCTAGTAAGGCAAAATACTTTTTTTCTGTAAATCTAGCATGATGGGGTTTTGCTTTTGCCAGCGACTGCATTAATTGCTGAATGTTGAATGTTTCAGCAAGGCTGTGTGAAGTAAACAGTAATGAAAATGCAAATGTCGCTGCAATGAAAAAATGACTTAAGCGTATGGTTACGGTATGCATGGTTTTAATCGCTTTTTGTTGTAGATGTTTGCCAAAAGTCAAAAAAATTAAACCAATTATAGGGAGCTGCACGACAGTAATAGTCGATTAAGTTGGCATATTCAAGCATGGCGTCTTTAACCGCCCTATCACGTTGATTTCGTTTTAAATCGGTAAAATCAGCTAGTTGGTGGAAATGTATAGAGTAATGATTACCGCCTAAATATAGTCCTGTCATGAACATGACTTTTTGATTTAATAAGGCGGCTAATCGAAATGGACCAAGTGGTAAATTCACTATACCTCCTAAAATTTCAACTGGATATACTGCGTCATCCGTAAAAATTCGATCTGCCAATATTCCAATAGCATAGCCATCGGCTAGTTTTTGATTTACCTGTAGCATAGACTCTACATTGCCAAGCCCGATAATATCGCG